>JAPPDF010000052.1 GCA_028875575.1 Acidobacteriota bacterium | reverse complement strand
AGCCGGAGGGGGGCCAACGCGGCGCCCCGAAAGCGAAGCCCGCAGTCGAACCGGGGGGGGGGGGGCAGTCTCAGAGGTTCGTAAGAGGCCCCTGTTTCATCTTGAATGATCGGTCCGCCAGGGCGGTGGCAGATTTATCGCCCGATGCACCAGCCGGTGCACGACTTCGCTGGAGCAGGAGCGGTTTCGTGAGAAAATAGCGTTCCCCACCACGACCACCAAGGAGGCGCCTTGAAAAGAATCACTCGCGATCTGGCCAGGAAGTATGCCTTTGATTGGGAAGATGAGCCGCTGTTGAGAGTCGAGCCCGGCGAGAGCTTTGAAATCGAGACCTGGGATGCCAGCACCGGCTATTTCCGCACCCCGGACGACAAGGCCATTCCAAGCCTGCGACCGGGATTCGACCGGGACCCGCCGCTGGCCAACCCCATCGGGGGGCCGGTCTGGCTGGAAGGCGCAGAACCGGGAGACCTGCTCAAGGTGAGCATCGAGGCCATCACGGTAGCGGACTTTTCCTGGACGGCGGTGGGACCCAACCGCGGTCCCCTGGGCGCCTCAACCCGCTGGCCGGAGCTCTCCTCTCAATACACCACCAGGATCTTCCCCCATGCACCGGGGCCCAGTGGAACCACCCGGGATGGGACCCTGCAGTTCAATGAACGGATTCAGTGGCCCATCACTCCCTTTGTCGGAACCATGGGCGTGGCCCCCGATCGGGAGGTCACCACCAGCGGCGACGGTCAGGGTGCCTGGGGAGGCAACCTGGACATTCGTGACCTGGCTCCCGGAAACAAGGTCTATCTGCCCATCTTTCATCCCGGTGCCCGCTTCTATCTCGGCGATGTCCATGCCAGTCAGGGAGACACCGAGTTTACCGGGACAGCAGCCGAGACCAATGCCACGGTGCGCCTGAGCCTGGAGTTGACAAAGGGCAAGTCCATTCCCTTTATGCGGATTGAAAAACCCGGCTCCATTGTGGCTGTCCATGCCTACCGGCCGCTGGAAGTTGCCGTGGAGACAGCCACCTTCCACCTGATGGACTGGCTCGTCACCGACTATGGTTTCAGCCCTACGGACGCCTATTGCCTGGTGAGCGTCTGTCCGGACTTTCGCATCAACGTCTATCAGATGTGCAAGCTGGGGAAGTTGAACTTCGTGGCAGGGGCCGAGATTCCCATGCGCTACTTGGACACATCGGGCTTGCGGCCGGGCGCCGATGAGTAGAGGCGGTCGATCTTGGCCGCCAGGATGAAATCGTTGTCGCTCAACCCGTCGATCTTGTGGGTGTAGATCTTGACGTCCACCCTGCCCCAGGCCAGGGCCAGGTCCGGGTGGTGCCATTCCTGCTCAGACAACTCGCCCACCTCGTTCACGAAGTTCAGAGCCGTCTTGAAATTCTTGAACCGGAAGCTTTTGACCAGATGGTGATCCTGTACCGCTTCCCACGCGGTCACTTCCCGCAAGAGCTTGCGGATCGCTTCTCCCTCGAGGGGTGGAACTCCCCCGCGGCAAGGAACGCAGTTCCGGTGGATCAAGTCGCCGACTTCGGATTTTGTGGTCATCGGTGCTCCTTCCGTGTGGGAGGCGGCACGGTATGCGCCGCCGGCCGGTGGTTTTCAAACCCAATCGGCCATTCTTCTCAGAACGGCTGAATCAAGGCGACCGCGTAGGCGGCGCATCCCTCCCCTTTTCCCAACGCTCCCAGGCGCTCGTGGGTGGTTGCCTTGACCGATACCTGGTCGGTCTCCAGTTCCAGGACCTCGGCGATGGTTTCCCGCATCCGGGGCACGTAGGCGGCGATCCTGGGAGATTCCAGCACCACTGTCGCATCCAGATTGGCAACGGTGTAGTGGTGAACCTTGATCAGCCGGGCGACTTCCTTCAGGAATTCGGTGCTGGGGGTTCCCCGGAACTGTTCGTCATCGTCCGGGAAGTGGCTGCCGATGTCACCCAGCGCCGCCGCTCCCAGGAGAGCGTCGCAGATGGCATGCAAGAGGACATCGGCGTCCGAATGGCCCAACAGCCCTCGTTCCGCCGGAATCTTGACACCTCCCAGAACCAGACCGCGTCCCGGGGAAAAAGCATGAATATCGTATCCAAATCCAATCCGAGTCATCAGTGCCGGATTTCGAAGTGAGTGTACCTGTCCAGCCAGTCTCGCCAGTCGATCTGGAGATGGTCCACCCGGGCCATGATCGGGCCCGTGCGCGCCTGCGTCAGCAGGGCTTCGATGAGAGTGCGCTCACCCTCGAGTTCAATCTCCACCTCTCCACCGCGCAGATTTCTGACGAATCCAACCAGCCCCAGACGGGAGGCGTGGCGATAGATGAAGTAGCGGAATCCGACTCCCTGGACGGCGCCGCCAATCAGTATTCTGGTCCCCGCTTTCACAGGCTCCGAACATAGATTTTCCCCCGGGGAATGTCAATAGGCGGTCGGAGGAGCGTCGACGGGCAGATGCTTCCTGCCTCCCACCGGGAAGTCTTCTCTAGGGTATTTCGCCAATCCGCAAAAGTCGGCGCTTGCATTTCTTTCGGAATTTGATATATACCTTTGCTCCTCCCCGATTTTCAATGATCCAAAACTTAGTTAGGACGCCCAAGATGAAGACCCAAATCAATGTTCGCATCAACGGAGAAGAGCGTACCGACGAAGTCGAGCCTCGCCTCCTGTTGATCCACTATCTCCGCGAGGTCATCGGCCTCAAGGGGCCCCACATTGGATGTGAAACCTCCATTTGTGGCGCTTGCACGGTGGCTCTCAACGGGAAGACGGTGAAGTCTTGCGCCCTGTTGGCCGTACAAGCCGACGGCCAGGACATCGTGACGGTCGAAGGGTTGGCCACAGACGGGCAACTGCATCCGGTTCAGGAGGCCTTCTGGAACGAGCATGGCCTGCAGTGCGGCTTTTGCACGCCCGGCATGCTGATGACTACCAGGGAGCTGATCGAGAGAAACCCCGATCCAACCGATGAGGAAATACGCCACGGTCTGGAAGGGAACCTGTGCCGCTGCACGGGTTATCAGCACATCGTCAACGCCGTCAAATCTGCTGCAGCCAAGGTGGGAGGGTAAGCCATGGAGACAACCGTAAGCAAGAAAACCGAACGAATGGTGGGGAAACCCATCCGGCGGCGGGAGGACCCGAGGCTTATCACCGGCACCGCCACCTATGTGGAAGACATCGAGCTTCCAGGCATGCACTATGCCGCGGTGGTACGAAGTCCTCACCCGGCAGCCAATATCAAGGGCATCGACACCCAGGCCGCCGAACAGCACCCGGGCGTGGTGGCCGTGTACACCGGCAAAGACATTGATCATCTGGGAGCGGTTCCCTGCGGCATTTCCCTGCCCGACCTCAGGATCCCGCACCATCACCTGCTGGCCCAGGACCGTGTCTATTACGTGGGGCATCCCGTGGCCGTAGTGGTCGCCAACGATCGCTATATCGTTGCCGATGCCGTCGACCTGGTGGAAGTGGAATATGAGCCCACCGACTCGGTTTCGGAGCCCGAGGAGGCACTGGCGGATGGCGCTCCCGCGGTCCACGCCGAGTGGCCCGACAACGTGGCCTTCACCCACCATCAGGAGGGTGGAGACATCGAGCAGGCCTTTGCGGAAGCCGACGTTATCGTCAAGGAGCGCATCGTCAGCCAGCGGCTGGCTCCTTCGGCCATGGAGCCCCGGGGGACGGTGGCCTCCTGGAATTCCGGAGACGAGACCCTCACGGTTTACAGCTCGACTCAAATCCCCCACATCCTGCGAACCCTCATGGCAGGGGTGCTGGGTTTGCCCGAGCACAAGCTGCGGGTGATTGCCCCGGAGGTGGGCGGCGGGTTCGGGAGCAAGTGCGAGCTCTATCCCGAGGAAGCCCTGACGGCCTTCATCGCCATGAAGATCGGCAAGCCGGTCAAGTGGGTGCTGACGCGGCGTGACGAGTTTCTGGCCACCATTCACGGCCGAGGCCACATCGACTACTACGAGCTGGCCGCCAAGAAAGACGGCACCATGCTGGGGCTCAGGGTCAAGATCATCCAGGATGTGGGGTCCTTCCACATGCTCTTGACCCCGGCCATGCCCACCCTCTCGGTGCTGATGTTGCCGGGTCTGTATCGCTTCAAGAACGTCCACGCCGACGTGGTGGGCGTCTTCACCCACAGGATGGCCACCGATCTCTATCGGGGCGCGGGCAGGCCCGAAGCCACCCACGGGATCGAGCGCATGGTGGAAGTTCTGGCCGCCGAGCTGGGGATGGACCCGGTGGAGTTGCGAATCAAGAATTTCGTTCCACCCAGCGACTTCCCCTACGACACTCCCATGGGGGTCTCCTACGACAGCGGCAACTACGCGGCCATTCTGGAGAAAGCCGTGGACACGGTCGGCTATTCTCAACTGCGGCAGGAGCAGCAGGAGGGCCGTCAAAAGGGCCGCCTCATGGGGATCGGCATCGCCACCTACGGTGAAATCTGCGCCTTCGGTCCCTCCCCGGCTCTGCCCACCGGCGGTTGGGAAAGCGCCACCGTCAAGATCGAACCTTCAGGTCAGGTCACCATCATGACGGGCGTGTCCCCTCACGGTCAGGGTTCGCAAACCACCTTCAGCCAGATTGCGGCCGACGAGCTGGGCGTGGACATCGAGAACATCACGGTGGCCCACGGGGATACGTCCACGGTGCAGCACGGCGTGGGCACCTTCGGCAGTCGCAACACGGCCGTGGGAGGAACAGCCCTGGTGCTGGCCATTCGCGAGCTCAAGGAGAAGATCGAAACCTACGGGGCCATGTTGCTGGAATCCGACGACGTGACTTATGCCGACGGCGTCTGCACCTGCAACAAGACCGGAAAGACCGTTCCCCTGGGTGAAATCGCCCTGACCAGTTGGATCGGTCCCAACTACCCCCCGAACACTCAGCCCGGCCTGATTGCGACCAACTACTGGGAGCCTCCCAACTTCGCCTTTCCTTTCGGGGCTCACATCGTGGTGAGCGACGTCGATCCGGACACGGGTGAAGTGGCCATCAAGCGCTACCTGGCCGTGGATGACTGCGGTAAGGTCATCAACCCCCTGCTGGTGGATGGCCAGGTGCATGGCGGCGTCGCCCAGGGCCTGGGTCAGGCGCTGTTCGAGCAGGTGGTCTACGACGACACCGGCCAACTTATCACCGGCGAATACATGGACTATGCCCTTCCCAAGGCGGCCATGGTTCCGACCATCGAGACCGACCGCACCGAAACACCCTCCCCGGTCAATCCTCTGGGTGTCAAGGGCGTGGGTGAAGCCGGCACTATCGCAGCCTCACCGGCGGTGGTGAACTCGGTGGTGGACGCTCTTTCTCACCTGGGGGTCCGGCATATCGACATGCCTCTGACCCCGGAAAAAATCTGGAAACTTGTTCAGCAAGGAGGTTCAGCGTGATTCCCCAGGAATTCAATTACTCCAGACCCGGAACGGTGCAGGAAGCCGCCGATCTGCTGGCCGATGGCGAAGCCAAGGTGCTGGCGGGGGGCATGAGCCTGATCCCCCTGATGAAGCTCCGGCTGTCCGCTCCGGAACACGTTGTGGATCTGGGCCGTATTGCCGACCTGAATCGGATTGCCGAGGAGGGTGGCAGCCTGCATCTGGGGGCTCTGCTTACCCATCACCAGGTGGCCACCTCGGCCCTGGTTCAGGAGAAGTGCCCCCTGCTGGCCGAGACAGCCGGCCATATCGGCGACGCTCAGGTGCGGAACATGGGCACCTTGGGCGGTAGCGCCGCCCACGCCGATCCTGCCGCCGATTATCCTGCGGCCCTATGCGCCCTCGAGGCCAAGGTCAGGCTAGTTCGAAAGGATTCGGAACGGGTGGTGGACATCGGGGATTTCTTTGTGGATGCCCTCACCACTGCCGTGGAACCGGACGAGATCATCACCGAGCTCATCCTGCCTGTTGAAGAGGCCGGCACCGGAGTCAGCTACCAGAAGCTGCGCCAGCCGGCATCGGGCTTTGCCATTGTGGGCGTGGCGGCCCGGGTGCGAACCTCGGGTGGCCGAATCACCATGGCCCGGGTCGGTGTGACCGGCCTGAGCGCCACGGCCTACCGGGCTACCGGGGTGGAGGCGCTGCTGGAGGGCTCTGCGGGTTCCCAAGACGACGTCGCCAGGGCTTCCGCTGCGGTGGATGAGGGCGTCGACGCCATTTCGGATCTGCACGCCTCCAGCGACTATCGCAGGAGTGTGGCTCGCGTCTACACCGCTCGCGCCATCCAGGCCGCCTTGTAGGGGGCCGCATTGAAAATCAGCGGATCCCGCTTTCTCGCCCTGGATCAGGAGCAGTGTTATCGGGCGCTCCAGGACCCAAGTGTGCTGGAGCGCTGCATGCCCGGCTGCCGGAGCCTGGTCCAGGTGGCCGAAGACACCTACGCCATGAAGATGAAGATGGCTTTGGCCAGCATCTCCGGCCTTTTCGACGGCAAGGTCCGCATTGCCGACCGCAACTTCCCCCACAGCTTTCGCCTCCTGGTTGAAGGATCGGGCAGGATCGGTTTCCTGAAGGGAGACGGCCTGCTGCAGTTGACCCCCGAAGACGGTGGAACGTCCGTTGGCTACGAGGGAGAGGTCCGAGTGGGAGGCACCATCTCGGCCGTGGGACAGCGCCTGCTCGACACCACCTCCAAGATGATGATCAAGCGCTTCTTCGACAAGCTGGCCGAAACCCTGACGGCGCCTCAGCAGTAACCTTCCGATTACCCCCACCGGCTCGACCGCGGGCTCCGCCCTTGTCCTGCTGACTCCCCTCATTGGAGGAGTATTGTCGCGGGATGACGGCATCCCGTCAGCGCGGGCGTCACTCCACCTATTGTCCTGCGGGTCGGCAGAGGACGCGATAACGGAAAACTCCAAAAAAAAAGCCGCCTGCCGGAGTCTCGGCAGGCGGCTGCAGAATTACCGCGAGAACTAGAAGGGAGTTGGGGGAATTGCCGGTAGCTTGAAGTAAAGCATGAAGGCAATCAGCAGCGTGTAGAGGACCAGCGATTCGATGAGCACCAGCCCCAGCAACAGGGCAAATCGGATGGAAGCTGCGGCTCCGGGATTTCTGGCGAGGCTTTCGCAGGCTGCCGAGACGGCCCGCCCCTGGGCCAGGCCGCAAATGGCGGCGGCGAAGGCCATGGCGAAACCGATGCTGATGTAATGCCAGTGACTGCCGGTACCTTCCGTCGAAAACGGCCACCAGCTGGTGTCATCGGTTTGGGCAAAAACCGGCGATGCCGTCAACAGAACGACGATGCCGATGAAGACTGCCAGGTAAAATCGCTTCACGGTGGATTCTCCTTTCGGTTGGGGTTCGCCGCGGATACCCGATCTTAAGGAGCTCCGCTGGAACCAATGAAGCGCCACTTGGAGGTGGTTCCCGAGAACCCCTCGTGCATCCCGGGCTCACACAAGTGGCAGGGACGGTCGAATTCGACCTTGCCGGCGCCGTGACCTCTGAGGCTTAACCCGCATTTCTCACCAGGGGGCATGATCATGGTGCAGGATTTTTCCCTCAAGCGCGTGCTCGCGAGCGAAGAGCGTAGCGGTCACTACGGTCGAGGGAGCATGTGCGCGCTGGAGGGAAAAAGACCAGCCAGAGCGTGCCCAGCGCCGTCTGTTATCCGCAAGCCCTTTGCATGGAGCCAATCAAGGTACTGACAGATAAACTAGCCTTCGTCCTGCCACCAGCGGCCTGGTGAGAAATGCGGGTTAATGCTCCTCCGAGACGGCTCCCGCAATATAGATCATGGTCAGGACCATGAAGATGAAAGCCTGCAGAAAACTGGCAAACACTCCCAGCGCCATGATGGGAAGCGGCACGATGAAGGGGACCAGGGCAAAGAACACGGCCACTACCTGGTGCTCTCCGAAGATGTTGGCAAAAAGACGGACCGACAGCGAAAAGGGTCGGGCCAAGTGGCTGATGATTTCTATCGGAACCATCAACGGCGCCATCAGGGGCACCGGACCGGCAAAGTGCTTGAGATAGGAAACCAATCCTTGCTTTCGAATCCCCAGGTAGTTGTAGTAGAGGAACACCACCAGGGCGCAGCCGACGGTCACGTTGATGCTGCTGGTCGGAGAGGCAAATCCCGGAATCTGTCCGCAAAGGTTCATCAGCAGAATGAAGATTCCGATGGTCGCCACCATGGGAAGGTACTTTTTGGCCCCATGGCCGATGATCTCCTCCAACTGCCCGTTGAGGAATTCAACTACCAGCTCCAGAATCTGTTGTATCTTGCCCGGCTTCTCCAGAGAAAACGACCGCCCGGCGATGGGGAAAAACACCGCGCAGAAGAGAAACACCAGTACGGCAAAGGTAACATGCTCGGGAATGATCATGTGCCCGGGAGTGTATGTGTAGCCAAACAGCCCATAGAGACTGCCGAGCAGAGCCGCCACCACCGGACCCAAGGTGCTGTTGACCCATTCGGCTATCCAGGTGCTACCGTGTTCCATGGCAAGGGTCCTCGTCCCAACCTTTGATCACTTGCAATACACACTCGACCAGCACGGCACCGACCAGCAAGACAAGGCCCGAGAAAAATCCAAAGACCTCCAGCAGATCAACGCGGAATGTAGCATAGAGTGACAGCCCAATCAAGGCGTATCTTAAGAAATACTTGAAGATAGCAGCACGCGCCGCCCTTTTGGGTGTCGGCTGCGCCGAGCGGGCGCTTTCCAGGAAATGGTCCACCCCTTGCTTGAGCCACCTGAAGTTGATCCAGGAGAGCACCGCCCCTGCCAGGAAGCCCAGGCCCGAGTCGAGTCCGCCGAGGATCAGGGCTGCCAGACAGGCCGGAACGCCCAGGCCGAGACTGATTTTCCAAAGCCGGCGCTCCAGGCCCTCGTCTGTCAAGGCTACGAAGGAGAGATTCCTGGGATGAATGTCATTCCTTCCCATCGACCTTCTTGACCACTCGAAAGAGATTGACGAAAGCCGCCGTGATTCCGAACAGAATGCCGATGAAGCTGAAGGTGTTCCGGCTCCCCGTCCAGCTGTCCAGCAAGTATCCCAGGCCGTATCCGATGGCAATGCAGGCCGGAAACATGATCCCCAGCGTCAGCAAGTCTCCGTATTGTTGAAACCTGGTCGCCACCTTGTTTGCGCTCTCGCCGGCGGATGCATTATCATCCGCTTGAGGTCAACGTCGGACGCCCGAGTTCGACTGGAGGACGCCATGCCTGGAAAATATACTCTTGGGATAGCAATCGTCGTCGCTTCGCTATTTATTGCCGGTTGTACTCAGGCTCCCGAGTCCCCACCGGCAGCCGACGCGGAGGCGGAAGCCCCTAAAGCGGAAGAAGCAGCCCCGGAACCGGAGGAGATCAAGGTCTACGATCTGGTGAAGGAAGATATTACCCAAATTTCGGATCTGACCAGTCGCAACCTGTCAGTCATGGGCGTCAAGTTGGGAGACCGGACAGCAGAGGTCAACCAGAACAAGCAACTGGGGAAACCCCTTGGAACCACCCCGGTGGGAGGCCTGTATCGTTCCGCCTATCAGGAACGAGGTATCTACCTGGACATCGACAAGCAGACCGGCAAGGTCATGGCCATCTACGTCAATACCACCCTGGCCAGAAAGGTGAAGGGACGATTCCGTTCGATTCTGCGGCGGGGCAACCTGGATCTGTTCAAGAAGATGTTCGGTCCGGAGCCCCGCCGTCTCCGACCGGATCTCCAGACCACGAGCTGGCGCTATCCCAGAAAAGGCGTGGAGCTGATCCAGACCCGGAGCGGCGATCAGAGGACCTACACCTTCAAGCTGGTGAGACCCCGAAGAGGCTGAGTCGCAGTCCAGCCCCGCCCCCGCCCTGCTGTGCGGATCATTCGAGGGGAAACACCCAATCGTCCATAAAGACGAACCACAAATTAACACCGACAGACACGAATAAACGCGAACACAGTTGGGCCGACTTCAACGACAAGCGGCGCCAGAGTGCTTCTGCAACTTTGTCGACTAGGTAAAACTCCGTGTCTTTTGCCGGTGATCCCTCGATTTCGGTTGCCAAACTCCTCAATCGCCCACTCATCAACCCATTTATTGGTGTTTATTCGTGGTTGGTCGTTTTCCTTTGTGGATAACTCTTTCCACGTCCCACCGGACAAAACCAGCCAAGGCGTCCCCGTGTTCTCAGATCGTTACTTCTTCCTTGCCTCCTGTATGGGCAGCGTGGCCATCAGGGCCTCGGAACGATCGAAGAAACCGGGCTGCACCCTCTGCACGATTTTCTCAACCGGCTTTTCGATGTACTTGAAGAAGGGCTTGGGGTAGATCCCGATCCAGAAGCACATGATGACCAGCGGCAACAGCGTGGCGTACTCCCTGACGCTGAGGTCCTTCAAATCCTTGTTCTTGGGATTGGTCACCGGCCCGAACATCATTCGCTGATAGAGCCAGAGCATATAGGCCGCACCCAGAACGATTCCCGCGCAGCCCCAGGCCCCCCAACTCCAGTGGCGCTGGAAAGCTCCGGCAAGGATGGTAAATTCTCCGATGAATCCGTTGAGGAGCGGCAGCCCGATGGAAGCCATGGTGATGATCAGGAATATGACGGCATAGCCCGGCATGACGCGGGAGAGCCCGCCATATTCGGAAATCTCCCGGGTGTGTCTCCGTTCATAGACGATGCCTACGATCAGGAAGAGAGCCCCGGTCGAAATCCCGTGGTTGATCTGCTGCAGGATGCTGCCGTTGATTCCGTTGGGATTCAGCGCAAACAAACCCAACATGCAAAATCCCAGGTGGCTGACAGAGGAATAGGCCACCAGTTTCTTGGCATCCTTCTGCATCATGGCCACCAGGGCGCCATAGATGATCCCGACGATCGACAGAAAGATCATCAGGTGTAGCAGCCCGAATTGCTGGTCGAACCAACCGAACGTCATATAGGCAAAGTTCAATGAAGTGGTGTCCTGAACCGCATCCGGAAACATGGGCAGGCTGAAGCGGATGAAGCCGTAGGTGCCCATCTTCAGCAGCACGCCGGCCAGAATCACCGAACCGGCCGTGGGAGCCTCCACGTGGGCATCGGGGAGCCAGGTGTGGAACGGGAACATGGGGACTTTGATGGCGAACCCGATGAAGAAGGCCAGGAACACCCAGAACTGATACTCCCAGGGATAATCCAGCTCCAGCAGTGCCGGAATACTGAAGGTGTAGACGCCGGTCACCTCGTGGTTGTAGAAGTAGAGGGCCAGGATGCCCAGCAGCAACACCACCGATCCCAGCAGGGTGTAGAGGAAGAACTTGATGGCTGCATACAGCTTTCTCGCCCCTCCCCATACGCCGATCAGGAAGTACATGGGGACCAGCATGACCTCCCAGAATACGTAGAAGAGGAAGAGGTCCATGGACATGAAGACGCCCAGCATGCCGGTCTGGAGCATCAACATGAAGATGTAATATTCCTTGACCCGCTCCTGAATCGCATTCCAGGAAGAGAGAATGGACAGGAACCCCAACCCCGTGGTCAGCACGATCAACAACAGGCTGATGCCGTCGATGCCGAAGTGATACTCCACGCCGATGGAGGGAATCCAGGAGGCGCGCTCCACGAACTGCAGCCCTTCAGCATCCGTATCGAACCCGATGATCAGCGGAATGGACACCAGAAATCCGATGGCGGCCACAATGTTGGCAAACCAGCGGATGACCTCGGTCTTTTCCCTGTTCACCAACAGCAGCAGCAGGGCGCCCAGCAGCGGCGTGTAGGCGACAATGGACAAGAGATGGTCTTCAAACATGTATCAAGCTCCCGATCGTATCACTGCGATGACTCTGCCGTGCGGGCTTGTCAACCCAGCCTCGATGTCCTTGAACCGTCCTGGGTTCATGTCAGCATGAAATAGCCGACAATCACAAGTATGCCGCCGATGGTCAGTGCCGCATAGGTCTGTATGACGCCGGTCTGGATTCGCCGCAGGGGAAAACTCAGGTAGTAGATAAGGTCTGAGCGCCGAACTGCCAGATCGACAATCCAATAGTCTAAGAAACCGGAAACCGAAGCCGTCAGCCGCGTCAACCAGGCCGAGCCGTTCACTGCTCCGTCGACCACCCTGTTGTCGAACCTCGCCAAACGGTCGGCCAGGCCCTTGGTCCGATTGACGAAGAGCAGGTCGTAGAGTTCATCCACCCAGTACTTGTTGAGCAAGGTCGTGTAGATGTTCTTGAAGCGGGACATCATCTGTTCCGGTAGCGCCGGGTGGGTCAGGTAGAAGCGTCGCGCAAGCCACAACCCAATCAGTGCGATGGCTACCGAGAACGCCATGAGTCCCCACTCCAGGCCTTCGGAGGCGTGTCCTCCCTCCACCGCGGCCGGATGAGCCACGACCGGAGCCAGAAAATGCTCGAAGTACTGAGGCAAGTGGAAAACATATTGACCGATCAGGTGGGGAATGCCGACCCAGCCCGCGACGACCGCGCCGACTGCCAGCACCGCGAGCGGAGCTGTCATGACCTTGGGAGACTCATGAACGTGGGAATCGACCTCAGGGGACATCCGGGGCTTCCCGAAAAAGGTCAGGAACATCATGCGGAACATGTAGAAGGAGGTCATGCCCGCTGCCAACACTCCAACTGCCCACAACAGCACGTGCCCCTGTGAACTGGAGAAGGCACGCCACAGTATTTCGTCCTTGCTGAAAAAGCCCGCCAGGGGCGGGAAGCCAGCAATGGCCACCGTTCCAACCATCATGGTCCAGAATGTGACCGGGATGCGCGTCCTGAGTCCGCCCATCCGGCGCATGTCCTGGTCCCCGCTCAGGGCGTGAATCACGCTTCCGGCGCCCAGAAACAGCAGAGCCTTGAAAAAAGCATGGGTCATCAGATGGAACACACCTGCGCCGAAGGCCCCGACACCGCAGGCCAGAAACATGTAGCCCAGTTGACTCACGGTGGAGTAGGCCAGAACCCGCTTGATATCGTTTTGAACCAGCCCGATCGAGGCCGCAAAAATGGCCGTAAATGCACCAACTACGGCGACAAGCAGCATGGCGTCGGGAGATAAGACGAAAAGCGCGCTGCAGCGGGCCACCATGTAGACGCCGGCGGTGACCATGGTTGCGGCGTGTATCAGGGCGCTGACGGGAGTGGGACCCTCCATGGCGTCCGGCAGCCAGACGTAGAGCGGGACCTGGGCCGACTTTCCCATGGCGCCCACGAACAGCAGGATGCAGATCGCGGTGATGGTGGCGTCGCCGCTGACGAGCATTCCCGCCTGAGCCTGGGTTTCGACCAGTCCGAATACGCCGGTGAAGTCCAGTGTTCCGAAGGCAGTGAAGATCAGGAATATTCCCAGCATGAAGCCGAAGTCCCCGATCCGATTGACGATAAAGGCCTTCTTGCCGGCGTCGGCGGCGCTCTTCCTCTCGAAGTAGAAGCCGATCAGCAAGTAGGAACAGAGACCGACTCCCTCCCAACCCACGAACATGAGCACGAAGTTATTGGCCAGAACCAGCGTCAACATCGAAAACATGAAGAGGTTCATGTAGGTGAAGAAGCGGCCATAGCCTTCTTCGTGGGCCATGTATCCGATGGAATAGATGTGGATCAGGAACCCTACGCCGGTGACGACCAGGATCATCACCGCCGACAACGGATCCAGTTGATAGCCCCACTGCACCAGAAACTGGGAGATGGCCCCTGAGCTCAGTTCTCCAGCTCCGGCAGAAATCCAGGTAAACAGCTCCTGCTCCACCAGGCGCTGCCCTTCCGGTCTGCCCAGAAGTTGGTAAAAAGCGCCCAGGGACAGCAGGAAAGAAATACCCACCGTCCCGCAGGCTACCGTGCCGATGCACGCTTTGGAGCACCGTCGACCCAAAAGGCCGTTAACAAGCGCTCCGGCCGCGGGAAACAACGGAATCAGCGCGAGCATCTCCAGAAAATTCATGAAATGACCTTGGTGATGTTGCAGGAGGCCAGAATCGAAAAGACCTCAGATGGAACCATGGAGAAGGACACGGAACAGCCGTTGGCCGGTTCTGGAAGTGTCAGGCTGGGAATGGCTACCGTCGATTGCGCAACGCTCGAGAACCTCAAGGAACACGCATTCGCCGGACCCTGTAGGTAAGCCGCAGGATTTTTAGCATAAGTCCTTTTTTGAAGTCAATGACCAATGATTCCCCGAGAGGGTTATGCGGCCCAAAAACAGGCTCGCCGTGCATCCTGATGGCTACGGTTTCCAAGAGAATGCGTCCCGGTTTCCACTCGCGACATCGGTTCGAGGGATTGGCGAGTGCCTGTAGAAAGGGAGGTCGAGAACACGTCCTCATTCCTCGAATGCCATTATTTCGAGATCCGCAACCGACTATGGCCTCGCTTGACGATTGCCTACCCAGCCAATAGACTTGAATCAGCAAACCCCCTACAGACGTTTGCCAAAGGAGGCATCATGAGACGCATCGATTTGCGCACAGCCGTGATCGTGCTGATATTGGCCAACCTCCCGACCTGGATCGTTATTTTCTTCACAGTCGACCAGGCCAAGACCGCTATCGAAGAGGAAGTAGCGGCCAACTTCAGGGCTATTTCCGGAAACAACGCAGCCACCATGAGCTATGCCGTCAACAACCTGGTCAGAGAAGTGGAAACCTTGGCCGTGAACGCCGCGGTTCAAGCTGCTATTGTGGCCGGAAACGCCTCCTATCCGAGATCCCCCGACGCGGTGCGCCGAAAAATCACGGCCATCGAGCAAGCTTGGCTGCAACCTCGGGGGGAAGCCACGGTTCAACGGATTCTCTCCAACCCTGCCTCCCGATACTTGAGAGGCTTCGTGGCCATCAATCCGGCCTTTCGGCGCATCACCGTTACCGATCGATTCGGCGGGACGGTGGCGGCCAACGTCAAGCCCATCGACTTCGAGCAGGGGGACGAACCCTGGTGGCGCCAGAGCTTCAGGGATGGCGTCACCGGCCAGGTGGTCATTGAGGATGTCCGTTTCGACCCCCTGACCCAGATCAACGTGCTTCACATCGTCGTCCCCGTGGCGAACAAATCGCCGGAGGAAGTCATCGGGGTCATCGGGGTGGCCGTTGACATCAGCGACCTTTTTCTTCTGGTTACGGGAACTCCCATCGGAGCCACTGGAAACATGTCGTTGGCTCGGGAAGACGGCACCATCATCGGCAGCGAGGTGGTGGACTTCCCCCCTGCTCAGACTGGTGATCCCACCTCCACGGAGAGTGAGGATTCCGGCCACCTGGTGGCCGCTCAACTGATGGAGGTGCCCTATTTCGATGAAATTCTCAACGCACTGCGGCAGCCGGGTCAGCCGGACTTCATTGAAGCCACGGCCCTGGGCGGCGGCAGAAAGATGGTGGCGTTCAGGAAGTTGGCCCTGTCGTCGAAATACCCCCAACTCCGTTGGATCTCCATTGTCGAACAGGACATGAGCGAAACCCATATCGCCGTCGATACCATGAACCGCCATCTGCTGCTGGCAGCTCTGGGGATCCTGGTCGTAACCATTGGACTGGCCATCTACCTGGCCACCCATGGAAAGATGGAAGTCACCGACATTGCGGAAACGAAGGAAGGTTGACGCCAAGCGCCATCACTCGTCGCCGAAACCAAAGCTGTACACGAACCCAATCAGGAAAACGCTCTGGCTCGTGACCAGGTCGTCGGCTCCCGAGACGAAGAAGGGCTGGTCAGACCAGTCGTAGCGGTATTCGAACTTGGTGCTGAAGTTCGGGCGCGCCCGATAGTCGGCCGTCAGGGTGATTTCCTTCAGGTCCTGGGAGATCCCGGTAGCAAAGGCATCTTTGTCCGCGAAGTATTCAAAGCGTGGTGAAAAAGCCCACTTCTTGTCGGTCGTGCTGAAACGCACGGCGCCGGCAATGCCCTGCCAGGCCGTTCGCTCGAAATGGGGCAGGTCCGCGGCATCGTATCCATAGTCATAGTTGATCAGCACCTCCACCTGGTCGTTGACGCTGGCGCTGATCACAGTGTCGAAGAGGTGCCGCCAGGGACTGTTGATGCCGTCCAGCTCCGGGCCTCCCAGATACCCCTGACTGATGCTGAAATTGTCGTTCGGCGAAACGGCGATCGACCAGCCGACGCTCTTCCCGGTATTGTTGTCGGTGGAATTGTTCCAACCGTTCACAAGATAGAAGCCCACGTCCACCGTGTCTGAAACCGAATAGCTGGTGCGGACTCCGGTGTGGTAATAGGGCTGGGCGAAGCCGAAGAGAATCGATTGCTGGTATTGAAAGTTGTCGATGGTGTCGAGCACTTCCGCACCCACAAAGGTTCCGAACTTTCCGACATCGACGGTCAGGCCGTCACCGACTGGGGCGATGTAGCTCACGTAGGCCTGTTGAATGTTTTTGATGATTTCCTGCTGGCCGCCAACGGGTTCAAATGAGTGGTAGGTGTCGGCCGCCGGACCGTAGACCAGGTCGATGCGGTAGCCCAGGCTGTTGGTCTCGCCGGCAGGCCGGTCGAATACTATTTTTGCCAGATCGAACTGAAAGCTGTTGTGCCTGGTATCCAGGCCACGAAGGTCGACAATACCGCTATCGGGATCGTTTGAGTTGTAGCCGTAATAGGCATCGACATATCCACTGACTTTGGTCGCCTTGAAAAAATCCAGTATGGGCGCCGTGTCACTGGCTTCCGCCTCAGGAGCAGCCGCCTCGCCGGGTGCGGCGTCGGCGGCCGGTTCGGCTTCCTTGGAAGTGGCTTTGCTCGTCCCTTCCAGTTCAGCGATCCGCTCCTCCAGTTTCTTGATTCGTTCCAGCAACTCCTCCTGACTGCTGTCCTGCGCAAGGGTCGCCCCACTCGACAAACCCGAGGCCAGCAGTCCAGCCATAAGCAACCTGGCCCAATTCGTTTTCATTGCTTTCCATTCCTTTCCGGTCCCATTAGTCCCTTCTTGCGGAACCCTATAGAGGCCCCAAATAAAAAAAGACGTCCATCGGCACGAGTCCCCGCTCGGATCCAATGGACGTCTCTGTCCAAATCACCACCACCGGGCCACTCCCGTCGGCGGTGGGCGATCTATCCCCCTCGATACGGCTCTGTATCGAAGAAGTGAGCTCATTGTAGAGTTACCGCTCCGATGGTCAAAATCAGTTTTGTTTATGCCAACTATCAATACAGATTATGGATCACCGGTCACTCGCGGGTTATCTACCGCGGTCGTCACTGGTTCAACTCGTGGCAGAAATGGCATTCCAGGGAGGCTCCCCGAGACTTGTGGCAATCCATGCAATGCTCCATTGAAGTCGGGACCTCTTGCTTGAGCCTGTCCCGCAGCTCCACCGCACCGTGGCAGGTCGTGCAGGTGGCTCCTGAGTCCAGGTGCTCCTTGTGGCTGAAGAACACGAAATCGGGGATCTTGTAGACCCGGACCCAGGGAATGGTTTCGCCCCTTTGCTCGTAGCCCTCCAACGAGACTCCAACAGGCGTGATTTCTCCCTTGCCTCCACGGTGACAGGACAGGCAAAGAGCTACGGGAGGAAAGCCTGCGCTGCCGCCTCTACCCTCCATGCTATGGCAGGTGGAGCAATTCAACCCCAGTTGACTATGGCTGCGATGGCTGAAGGGGAGCGGTTGCGAGAGCGGCTGCGTATCGTTCCGACTCTGCGACGAAACTTGGTAAGCACCGGAGATCCAGGGGATCGCCGCCAGCAAGGCCAGGCAGATCGTCTGAATCGACGTTCTGGCACCCCAATGTAGCAGACCCTCCGGGATTTTGGGCATGGGGGCGACCGGTCCGACGATAGTTCAAGGCAAGGCGAAGGCTACCAGGGCATCGCCGTAACTGTCGTTGTACTTGTTGCCGCCACCGGCGGCGATGACCACCAGTTGCTTCTTCAAACGCTTCGACCAGAAGGTCATGGGGGTTGCGTGCCCGCTGAAATCCAGCCGGGTCACCCAAAGCTGGCGGCCCGTTTCAGAGTGGAAGGCTCGAATGCGGCGGTCATTGGTGGCCGCAATAAACACCAGGCCGCCGGCTGTTACGATGGAGCCGCCCAGGTTGGGTGAGCCTGTTTCGGTGATCCCGCGAGCTGCCAGTTCTTCCACCAGGCCGAGCGGCACCTGCCAGCGCAGGCTTCCACGGTTCAGGTCGATAGCCGTCAGGGTTCCCCAGGGGGGAACCTGACAGGGCAGCCGCCTGGAATCCCAGAAACGTCCCTGCCGAATTCCCCGGGCCATATAGGGCAGTCGACTCCCTGCCCGCCCTTCCACCATCTTCACCACCTGGCCCACGTCCATGGAGTTGACGAACAACAAGTTCAAGGTGGGATCGTAGGATGCCCCGCCCCAATTGGGTCCGCCGTTGGTGCCCGGGAACAGCACCGTGTACTCCAGGCCTGGCGGTTGATACATCTTGCCCAGGTTTGCATTCTTTAGAATTGTCCGGCACTCGGCCTCCGTTTCGGGGTCCAGCCGATTGATCTCGTCGGCTGTCATTCCTTGACGGGCAATGGCCGGAGGCTTGAGCGGCACCGGCTGGGTCGGCCAGGCTTCCTCTCCGGGAACCGGACTGGGGGGAACGGGCCGCTCCTCAATCGGGAACAGGGGTTTTCCCGTCACCCGATCGAACAGGAAGACGTAACCCATCTTGGTGATTTGGGCCACCGCAGGCACGATGGTTCCCTGGCGGCGCACGTCAACCAGATTGGGTTGCGCCGGCAGGTCCCAGTCCCAAAGATCATGATGAGTGATCTGGTAGTGCCACAGACGCCGCCCGGTGCGAATGTCCAGGGCGACCAGGCAATCCCCGAACCAGTTCTTCCCCTTGCGCCCGCCTCCGTATCGGTCCGGGGAAGGAGAGCTCACCGGGAGATAGAGGATGCCTCGTTCGGCATCGCAACTCATGGGAGCCCAGACGTTGGTCCCTCCCCGGCCCTTCCAGGATTCTCCTTCCCAGGTGTCGTTCCCCAACTCTCCGGGACCGGGTACCGTGTTGAACCGCCAGACCAGTCGCCCCGTATCGGCATCGAAGGCGCGGACATCTCCATCGGGTCCCTCGGGCAGGCCGTCCGACACCACCGAGCCCACAATTACCAGGTTCTCAAAAATCAATGGAGGTGAACTCACCCCGTAGATACGCTTGGGAAAGCGGTCGGCCATGCCAGCTCTAAGGTTCAGGACACCGCCGCTGCCGAAACTCGCAACCGGCCGTCCGGTGCGGGCATTCAAGCCGAACAGCCGCCCGTCCAGTGTTCCCCAATAGAGCCGTTTCTGCTTGCCCCGGCGCCAATAGGCCGGGCCGCGATTGATGAACAGGTTGTAGGGCCGATGCTTGTCGAGATTGGGGTCGAAGGCCCAGAGCTCCTTACCGGTCGCCGAGTCCAGGGCGACCGCGCGGCCAAAGGGGGTGGTCAGGTAAAGGACTCCGTCCACCTCCAGGGGTGTGCATTCGAAAGCAGACCGCACCGGATACTTCGATCCATCGCTGACATCACCGGTATGGTAGGTCCACGCGACCTTCAGTTTCGCGACGTTGTCCCGGTTGATCTGGTCCAGAGCCGAATATTTCCGTGCGGCCAGATCCCCCCCGTAGTGGGGCCATTCCTGAGGAAGGATTTTCACGGTGACTGCCGGCAGGCTGAGCAGCAACACCGGCAAGCCCCATCGCAGCCACGGAATGAGGCGCAGATATCTCGAGGGACGCTTCATGACGCAGGAACCAGGAGCTTGAGAATCAACGGATTGGCGGCTGGAATCGGAGAAGATAGAGATAATGGGGGACCTATGCGGTTTTTCGGACCGGCCGGGAAGAGGTGTCTCGCGGAATGTCCGCGGCATCCCGGGAAGGAACCTCAAGTGGCAGGTAGTTCCGTTCGGATTTGCGGATGGCCTGGTAGCGCTCATAGACTTGACGAGACGATTCCAACCCCAACGCAGATTTCCAACTGCTGCCCCTGAAGGTATGGGTCAGCATCTTGTGCCCGTGCCGAAACACGAATCCGGGACTGTGCCACAGCGCCGTAGGGAAATGCCGTGTCTTGATCCAGCGCTCGGCCTGCCATCGCAGAAACTCGATTTCCTGAGCCGAAAGGTGCTCCGCCTTCACCACGGCGGTGGTGCCGTCATATTCCTCCAGCGCTTCGTTGATGATCAGATTGCGGGCGCGGAAATCCAGGGTCATGGGAGTGCCCGGATAGGGTGTGGGGTGTTGAATATAGGGCCAGTCGATATACTTTTTGGCGAACTCCAGGTTGGTCAGGATGGATTCCCGGGTATCGTCCGGATTCCCGACGATAAGTCCGCCGACCACGTAGATCCCGTTCTGATGGAGATACTCGATCGCCCGAATGGAGGCATTGCCTACAGAGCGTCCATTCTGGCGCTCCTGGTTCTTGGAGCTGGCCCGCAGGAATTTCAGATCTTCTTCCAGGATATTTTCAATTCCCAGGAACACATAGCGGAATCCGGCCCGGCGCATGAGCGGGGCCAGACGTTCCCCGTGGTTGGCCAGAGCCGAGGTCATGCCTTGAAGAATGTAGTCGACGTCGTTCAGCTCCGCGTCGATGATTGCCTGGCAAAAGGCTTCAAAGCGGTGCACGTTCAGCGTGATGTTGTCGTCCACCAGGAAGACGGCCCGGGCCCCCCGCTGGTAGGCATCACGAATATCCTCGATGACCCGCTCGATATGGTAGGTGTGGAAGTTTCGTCCCCGCATTTCGATGATTGAGCAAAAGCTGCAATCATAGGTGCAACCGCGTGAGGTCTCCACAACGTCAACCGGCCTCCCCAGCAACGTGTAGCCCTGCAGAACCCTGGAATCCCTGCGCGGAAGCTTGACCTCCTCGCCCGTCAGTGAGCTTGCCGGGCGCTCCGGATTATGGTGAAATCGGTCTCCCTGCCGATACGACAAACCGGCGATGGCAGAGTAATCCTTGCCGTTTTCCAGGGCTTGCAGCAGCTCCCGAAAGGTCTTCTCTCCTTCCCCGCGAACGATAAAATCAGGCCTCCCGGGCACAGGACGGGTGTAGGCAACCCGATCCAGGCTGGGGTCGTAGCCGCCCACCACGATATGGGCATCGGGCTTGAGCCGGCGCACCAGGCTGATGATCTTTTGGGCAGTATGGCGCTGGAAGGTCATCACCGATAGCCCGACCACATCCGGCTGACACTCCTGAACCAGGCGAATCACGGTTTGGCGAACCTGAGATTGCACCAGAATCAGATCGGCGACAGACACGCGATGATGTGAATCGACGTTGCCTGCAAGCGACGTCAGGGCTCCGTTAGGCATGCGAATGGCCACGGTGGGCATGTGCTCAAACGAGTCCGGCATCGAAAAAAGCAGAATGTTCACCGCTACCTCCTGGGGAATCACTGCTGGTCAGCAGCATCCGGGACGTTCAGGTCACAACCATCTAGTAGATGAAATCTGCCTCGAAGCCGTGGGCCGAACTGGCTTGTCGGGTCTGTTCCGCGGGAGGAGCGATCGCGGCCAACTGTTGCTGCCACTGCAGCTTGACTTGCCGAAACGCACTCCGGTATTCGGGCTTCAGCGGTTTGGACGGCTTCATCTTGAGAGTGAGCGGATTTACAAAGACACCGTTTCGCCGCACTCGGTAGTCGAGGTGGGGACCGGTGGAGAGTCCGGTCGACCCGACGTAGCCAATTACCTGGCCCTGGATGACTTTCGAACCCCTCCGCAATCCTCGGGCAAAGCGGGACAAGTGGGCGTAGTAGGTCGTGAACCCGTTGCCGTGCCTGATTTCAATCAGGTTGCCGTAACCGCCCTTCCATCCGCGGAACCGTACTCGGCCGTTGCCGGCCGCCACAACCCGAGTCCCTGTAGGCGCCGCGTAGTCGACTCCCAGGTGCGGCCGTCGCTTTCGCAGGATGGGATGAAGCCTCCTGTAGGAAAAGCGCGAGCTGATGCGGGAAAACTTCACCGGAGATCTTAGAAAGTCCCGCTTGAGCGATCGCCCGCGATCGTCGAAATAACCGACCTCACCCTCAGGATCTTCGAAGCGGTATCCGGTATAGAGTTTCCCGGCGTTATGAAACTCCGCGGCCAGGATGTTTCCATATCGGACCATTCGATCTTCCAGATAGAGCTTTTCGACCATCAGGCGAAAATGGTCCCCTCTTTGGATCTCGGTGTTGAAGTCAATGTCCCAGGAAAAGATCTCGGCCATGTCCAGAGCCAACTGATCCTTTTCCTGCAGGTCGGAAAGCGTGCCGAACAAGGAAGACTCAATGGTTCCTGCCACCGGCAGTTCGCGCTTTTCGTACTCGATGGGAATCAATTGAGCCCGAAAGCCGTCGCCGGTGCGATCCAACTGCAGATACTTGTCGGAGTCCACCTGGTAGCGGAATGCGTTCAGCCTGCCGTCAGCCAGCCGTTCCAACTCGAATCGATTCCCTGCCCTGAGTCTGGCCAGGTTGTAGACCGGCCGGCTCGTGCGCGTCAGCCGGTAAACGGTCTCAGGGGAAAAACCGTGGGCACCCATCAGTTGGCCGAAGGTGGCGTTTCTCGCGACTTTCCCCTCAATCACACTCAGTTGAGGTGGCGGTGGCGGGTGCTCGGTGGCAGGAGGGGTCTGGTGGTTTAAAGGCTGGATGGGTGCTGCCGAGGGATCATCGGGCAGCAGCCACAGCCACGCCAGCGACAGTCCCAAGATTGCGCTGACCATGACAACGGACTCGAGCCGTTCGTTCAACCTGGAAGCGAGACCGTGAGGTCGTTGCTGCGCCATGGCGCCACCCAAGGGGAAAATTCGGACCCGATTCAGTTTTCTTGAAACGCCCGGAAAGCAATTTAAGCTAACAGATCGTCCCGACGCATTCAAGCAAAAGGAAGGCTAGATGTACTGGCTGTGTTCCTTGAGCAGGCACCGATCCATGATCACCGTCAATCCGGCATGCTCGGCCTTCCGGGCCGCCTGTCCGTCGACGACACCCTCCTGCATCCATATGGCTCCGACACCGATCTGCATGGTCTGCTCCACCACTAGGGGAATGGCATCCGGACGACGGAAAACATTGACCAGATCGATGGAAGTGGAAGCAGGGATGTCGAGCAGGCTGGGGTAGCAGAACTCCCCCAGGACCGCTTGGTGGTTGGGATTCACGGGAACGATTCGGTAGCCCTGCGTCTGCATGTAGCGAGCCACCGCATTGCTGGGCCGGCTTGGATTGGCGGAGAGTCCGACCACGGCAATGGTCCTGGAACACTCGAGCAGGCGCTTGATTTCCGTAGGGTCGTTCATGGGTCCACCCCGTGGGACAAGCCCATATTTCTCACCGGGTTGGCAGTGCGGGACACCAGTGCCTGCGCCCCCGCGGGCCAGGGGTGAGAATACGGATCGATTCCGTCTCTCCGGTTCCAACCCGAGCCCGCGATTCTCACGCTTCCTTGCGTGTATCCGACTTCGCATCCAGAAAGCGCATCACTTCCTGGCGGCTCAAGTGGCGGTACTCCCCCGGTTTCAGCCGGGCGTCCTTCAAATACCCGATCTGGATGCGTCGTAACTTGATCACAGAGTGTCCGACACGGTCAAACATTTTACGGATCTGGTTGTTTCTGCCCTCGATCAACGTAATTCTCAGCCAACAGTTGTCGCCCTGCTTCGCCATGGCGATTTTGCAAGGCGCCAGCTTTCTTCCGTCCAGGGAGAGTCCTTTCGAGACCCTCGCCAGAATGGCCCGACTGGGAGTCCCTCTCACTTTGGCCACATAGGTCTTGGGACAATGAGATCCGGCTGAGGCGATCCGGTTGGCAAATTCGCCGTCATTGGTCAAGAGCAGTAGACCTTCAGTGTTGAAATCCAGACGGCCGACCGAGTTCACTCCCGGTGGGCACCCCCGAATCAGCTGGCCCACCAGTGGCCTGCCGGCCGGGTCCGAAAGGGTGCACAAATATCCTCGCGGCTTGTTTAGCAGCAGATAGGTTCGCCGCCCGTCCGGACGAATACGGTTCCCGTCGACTCGAACATGGTCACGGGAGGTATCCACTTTGGCGCCTGGCCGGGTGACCGGCTTGCCGTTTACGGAAACCCTCCCCTCCTGAATCAAGACTTCGGCCCGGCGCCGGGAACAAACGCCGGCGTGGGCAATGACTTTCTGCAGCCGGTCCGTCACCATGGCTCTCAAGGCGTCTGCTTCCCGGGAACCACCCGACCGTCGCCCGACTGTTCGCCGGCGCTCGAGGAGGCGATGGCGGTCTCCCGCCGGTTGGAGGCGCCTTCCGCTCCCGTTTCCGATTCGGCTCCACTCGTGACCGCCATTCCCTCCAGGGATGCCTGCGCCAGTTCCTCATATTCGTCCAGGCTGGGGAGTTCCCCCAGGTTCTTGAGCCCGAATTGAAGCAAAAAGTCTCGAGTGGTCTTGTAAAGAATGGGCCTGCCCACAACGTTCTTGCGCCCGCCGGCGGTTACCAGTTTCTTTTCGACCAGAGTCTTCATAACGGCCGTGGCGTTGACTCCCCGAATTTCCTGGATTTCCGGGAGAGTGACCGGCTGCTTGTAGGCGATCACCGCCAGGGTTTCCAAGGCAGGCAGCGAGAGCCTGATCACTGGGGCCTGGTGTTTCAAAAACTTCTGAACCCAGGCGTGATGCTCGGGCTTGGTGGCCATCCTGTAGCCGTCGGCGATCTCCTTGATCTCGATTCCGTGCTCGGGCGAGGCGTAGCGGCGACGAAGGTGAGAAAGCGCTTGGCGAATGGAAGCTTCGTTTTCCTTTCCCAACAATTCGACCATGGAAGCCACGGTGACGGGTTCCTCCGCCAGGTAGACGAGCGCCTCCACGATCGGTCTCAGCTCTTCTTCATTCATCCCGCACTCCGAAGCTTGCCTGGAACAGTCCCCTGTTTCGCCCCTCATGAGACGCCCCGTCGTCCGGGACAGCGGCACGGATAGGTGAATAGTGGAGAGTGGAGAGTAGCCGGTGGCCAGTGGTCAGTCGCAAATGCAAGCCAGTGCCCGATGACTTGGTTGCACTTCGCGAAGGACTTCGCCGAGACCGACAAGATGCTTTGCGTGTCGATCAAGTAGCTCTTCACTCTTCACTCTCCACCAATCAATCCGATTTCAGGAGGGTCTGCCGGCCACCGCCAGTTCTATCCGGCCTGTCCATAGTTCAAGGTCACCCATCACCTCGGTAAATTTGTCCTTGCGCCTGGCCACGATATCGCCGAAACGCTGCTTTTGAACCAGCACAATGGCCTGCAGATAGGACATCTCCAAGAGGGCGACAAACACCACCACCAGCGCCTTTCGGCTCCGATAGAGGGCAAACAGCCGGTCGACGGAGACCTCGCCCCCGGAATCCTCGAAAATGGTCTTCAAGTCATGGAGAACCTTCCCGATGGTCACCTCTTCCTGCTCGATTTCCATGGCTCGGACGGCCCTGTGCCGCTCCTGAATCCTGTGCAGAGAGATAATCAGGTCGAAGGAGCTGGCTTTCTGCTCGGGTTCCACCGATGTCTCCCGAAAATCCCACACTCCCGGCAGGGTCCAGCTGGCCCGCTCCACTTGTTCCTTCTGGTGGAGCATTTGAGCGGCGTTCTTGAACTTCTCGTGCTCCAGAAGCCGATGCACCAGCTCGGCCCGGGGGTCGTCCTGCATGCCCTCCGGCTCAAGCGGATCGGCGGGCAGGAGCATCCTGGACTTGATGTGGATGAGGGTTGCCGCCATCAACAGGAACTCGCCGGCAAGCTTGATGTCGAGTTCCTGCATGGCCCGGATCGTGTCCAGGTACTGCCGTGTAATCTTGGCGATGGGGATGTCGTAGATGTCGATCTGCTGCTTGCGAATCAGCTCCAGCAACAGATCCAGAGGGCCCTCGTAGGCCGGCAACTGAATCCTGTAAGGATCGTCCATGGGTGGTTGTCAGGTCATCTTCATGGCCTGTCGAACGGCCTGCATCGTCTCGCCGGCCTCCTGGGCGGCCCGTCGATTCCCGTCCTGAATGATTTCACCGATCTCTTGACGACGGCCCGCGTAGTCCCGCCGGCGTTCCAGCAGGGGGGACAACTCACGGATCAAGCCGTCGCTCATCCACTTCTTGCAGTCGACGCAACCGATCCCGGCCGTCCGGCATTCTCTATCGACCGTCGCCTGTGTCTCCCGGGACGAATAGATCTTGTGGTAGGAAAAAACCGGACAGAGTTCAGGATTTCCCGGATCGTGGCGGCGCTTTCGGGCCGGATCGGTCATCATTGTCCTGACCTTGGCGTGAATGGTCTCGGGGGAGTCGGAAAGGGAGATATCGTTGCCGTAACTCTTGCTCATCTTGCGCCCATCCAGTCCGGGAAGCCTGGGGACGGGAGTCAACAGAGCCTGAGGTTCCGGGAAGACCCGACCGTAGAGGGAGTTGAAACGCCGGCCAATCTCCCGAGTGAGCTCCACGTGCGGCACCTGATCCTCGCCCACCGGCACGGCGTCGGCCCTGTACATCAGGATATCCGCGGCTTGCAGCACCGGATACCCCAGGAAGCCGTAGTTGCCCAGGTCCTTGTCGGGTACGTTGTCTCGCTGTTCCTTGTAGGTCGGAACCCTTTCCAGCCATCCCAGCGGCGTGATCATGGAGAAAAGCAGGTGCAGCTCGGCGTGCTCGGGAACTGCCGACTGCACGAAGAGCACCGACTTCTGCGGGTCAAGACCGGCTGCCAGCCAGTCGATCATGATCTCAGTGCGAAAGTGGTCGATTTCCGAAGTATCGGCGAAATCGGAGGTCAGCGCGTGCCAGTCGGCAATGAAGTGGAAACTCCGGTAACTCTCCTGCAGTTCCACCCAATTCTTCAGGGCACCTACCACGTGCCCGAGATGGAGCTTGCCGGTGGGACGCATTCCACTGGAAATTCGAGGTTTGTTTGACTCTGAGGGAACCATGTGAATAGGGTCGCCCGGCAACTGTCAGGCGGCGATGATCCAGTGGACGATTTGCATGAAGGGTCTCAGCACTCCACCCAGGACGCCGAGATAAAGACACACGAACAGAATAAGAAATCCATAGGGGCGAATCTGGTGGTAGGCATCGGCCAAACCACTCGGCAGGAAGTGGGGCAGAATCCAACTTCCGTCCAAGGGTGGAATGGGAATCATGTTGAACACGGCCAGGGCGGTATTGAGGAAGGCTCCCAGCAGACACATCCGCCACAGTGGCTCCAGCACTGTCCCAACGATCACCCCTCCGCCCATCTCATAGCTCTGGAGGCCCTTTACGCCCAGGAGGAAAACAGCCAGCAGCAGCAGGTTGCTGATGGGTCCGGCCGCGGAAATCCAGATATCCGCCTTGCGGCGATCCTTGACGTGAAGCGGATTCCAGGGAACCGGCTTGGCCCAACCAAACAGCAGCCCCCCCGAAAAGAAAGCAATGGCGGGGAAAATCAGGGTTCCAACCACGTCGATATGCGCGATCGGATTCAACGTTACCCGTCCGAGGTATCGCGCCGTGGGATCTCCAAACCACTCTGCGGTCTTGGCATGAGCCGCCTCGTGCACACTGAGAGAAAACAGAAACACGATCATGAAAAAAAGAAACTGGACCAACTGCGCGGTGTCGATCACGGAGGCTCCGATGGCGAAGACGGCACCCGACCCGATGACCCTCCAGGGCGGCCCGAGTGCCACGATCAGCCGCAGCTTAGCATAGGTGCGCGAATAAACTCTAGCCGGTCCGGAAGTGCGGCGGGGACCGGTATCGGGGCTCCTTGTTGGATCGAAATGCCGATAGTATAATGGGTTGCGGCGATTCGTCCCGAGCGGCAACCGCTTCCAAGCTTGTCCCAGAGATCCCTATGAGCCTGCTGCTGCTTCGCTTGACCATCGCGTTCTACTCGGTAGGCCTGCTCCACTCATTCCTGACCGTCATTACCCGCAAGAAGACACTGTTTCGGGTCGCATTGGCCAGTATTTCCGCGGGATTCCTGTGCCATCTGCTGGCGATTTCCGTGGCCTGGTTCGAGACCCGTCACCCGCCGATCAACGAATTGCAGGGCGTGCTCTCCTTTTTCGCCCTGGTGATCGTGCTGGCATTCCTCCTGGCCTACGCCCGCTACCGGCTGGATTCATTGAGCGTTTTCGTTTTCCCGCTGGCCTTCATCTTGACGCTGGCCGCCAACCTGACGTCGGAGCCGAGCCAGCCCTTTCCCGAAATGCTGGGGAGCCTTTGGCTTTACCTGCATGTGCCATTCATCTTCTTTGCCTACGCGGCCTTTTTCGTGGCCTTTGCCTCCGGATTAATGTACCTCATCCAGGAAAACGAGTTGAAGCGACGTAGACCCCAGGCATTCTACTATCGCCTTCCCTCGCTTGAAGTCTGTGACGAGTTGGGGTATCGGGCTCTCAGCATCGGTTTTCCCCTGTTGACTCTGGGACTGATAGCCGGCGTCCTTTGGCAGGCGCCGTGGGAGCTGGACAAGAAAATCATCGCCTCCTTCAGCACCTGGATCGTCTACGCCGTGCTTATCGCCTATCGATTCTCGGAGGGTCTGCGCGGCAGGCGCGCTGCCTGGATGTCCATCCTGGGATTCATTCTCATCCTGGCAACCTTTTTCGGCACCCGCTCCCAGGGCAGCGCCCATCCTTTCATCCAATGAGTCTGCTACTGGTAGGACTTAGCCACAAGACAGCCCCGGTCGAGGTCCGCGAGAGGCTTCACTTTCCGGACTCCAGGCTGCGGGAGGCCTTGCAATGCCTCACCGCCCAATCGGCCATCGCCGAGAGTCTGATACTGTCGACCTGCAATCGGACGGAGGTTCTGGCCCACTCGGCGGATGCTCGACACGGCGTCATGATGGTCAGAAACTTCATCTCCGATTTTCACCGCCAGCCGGAAGAGTCCCTGCACCCCTACCTGTACGATCTGACCCACTCCGAGGTGGTGCGTCATGTGTTCCGCGTCGCCAGCAGTCTGGATTCGATGGTGCTGGGAGAACCCCAGATACTGGGTCAATTCAAGACCGCCTTCAGTCTGGCTCGCAGTATCGGATCCGTGGGGGATGCCTTGAGCCCCCTGATTCATCGAGCGTTTTTTGTGGCCAAACGAGTGCGTTCGGAGACCGCCATCTCCAGCGCCGCAGTATCGGTCAGCTTTGCCGCGGTGGAACTGGCCAGGAAAATATTCGACCACCTGGGAGGACGCACGGTGTTGTTGCTGGGGGCCGGAAAGATGAGTGAACTGGCAGCCAAACACCTGATTTCTCAAGGAATCTCCCGACTGCTGGTCTGGAACCGGACCTACCGGCGGGCCGTGGAAATGGCCAGTGGCCTGAATGGAGAGGCGATCCCTCCGGAAGAGCTCTTTCGCCATGTCGAACGGGCAGACATTCTCATCTGTTCCACCGGTTCTCCCGGGTTCATCCTCACCAGGTCCGACGGGCAGAGGTTGATCCAGTTGCGCAAGAACCGGCCGGTCTTCATCATCGACATCGCAGTGCCCCGCGACGTGGACCCCGAGGTAAACCGCCTGGACAACATTTTTCTCTATGACATCGACGACCTCCAGCACGTGGTCGATGCCAACCTCAAACAGCGTCGGAAGGAAGCTCAGTTCGCGGAAGCCATCATCCAGGAGGAGGTCCAGTCCTACATCAAGCAAACCCGAGGACTGGATGTGGCTCCGGCCATCGTCTCGCTGCGGAAGCACTGGGACGACATCCGGAGAGAGGAACTGGCCAGGAACCGCAAGAAGCTGGGGGCCCTGAATGATCAGCAGGAGGCCGCCCTGGAGCAGCTGACTCGAGGGATATTGAACAAGATCCTGCACGGCCCCATCTCGGAAATCAAGTCGTTGGGCCAGGACCCCGCCGCAGAGCAGAAAATCGCCACCATCAAGAAGATGCTGGGACTTAAGCCTTGACCCGCGGGAGATTGGGTAATCTTTTCGACTGGCCGCCCCCTTCCTTTGTGACGCCGCGGCTCACTGTGGCGCAACAGGGTCGTTTCAGGCAAGGGATCACACCCGGCCCGTCTTTTCTCTCTTCTTTACTCGCGGTACTTTCCGGAAACCGGTTGCCGTCCGGATGGGAAACCGATCATGGCCGATAAACCTCTTGTCATTGGCTCGCGAAGCAGCCCTCTGGCCCTCAGGCAGGCTGACCTCGTAAAGGACCAGCTGAGCCGGACACAGCCCCTTCTACCCATAACCGTCCGCCGCATTCTCACTACCGGGGATCGACGCAGCGGACCTCCGCTGCACCAGATTGGGGGCAAAGGGATCTTCACCAAGGAGATCGAAGAAGCCCTGCTTCGCGAGGAGATCGATCTGGCTGTCCATAGTCTCAAAGACCTCCCAACCCGCCTGCCCGATGGCCTCTGCCTGGGTGCCATCACTTCAAGAGAAGATGCACGAGACGCCTTCCTTTCCAACCGGTTTGGCTGCCTGGCGGAACTTCCCCCTCGGTCCACCGTCGGGACCAGCAGCCTGAGACGGCAATGCCAGTTGTTGCACCTCCGTCCGGACCTGCACGTGAAGAACCTGCGGGGGAATCTGGATACCCGCCTTCGCAAACTGGATGAGGGAGACTACGACGCCATTATTCTGGCCTGCGCCGGCCTGATTCGACTGGGACTGGATCATCGCATTCGCGAGAAGCTATCGGTCGACACCATCTGTCCGGCCATCGGACAAGGCGCGCTGGCGGTGGAGGTTCGCTGCGACGACCGTTTGACCCTCGACCGAATCCAGGGGCTCGACGACAGGGACTCCAGAAAAGCTGCCGAGGCGGAACGGAGTCTGCTGAGCCGTCTGGGTGGGGGATGCCAGGTGCCCATTGCCGGATTTGCCGTCATCCACGAGGCGCAGTTGCGACTGACCGGACTGGTTGGGGCTGCCGATGGAAGCCGCCTGATTCGGGAGGTCGGCCAGGCAACCCTGGAGGAATCTGCAGAGTTGGGCCATTCGGTCGCCCGCAGACTCCTCGACCGCGGCGCCGGCGAGTTGTTGCAAATGACCGGGTGAGCGACGTGAGCCCCGGTATCCTCGGTGTCATGCTGACCAAACGGGAGAGGCAGGGTCCATGAAGACGGCCGTCTATCTGATCGGGGCCGGTCCGGGCGATCCCGAGCTCATCACCTTGAAGGGACGCCGCTGTCTGGAGGCGGCCGACTGCGTGATCTACGACCACCTGGTGAACCGGGAACTGCTGCGGTACGCTCCCGGCTCGGCGGAACGAGTCTACGTGGGCAAGCAGGGAGGCCGGGACCATATTGCCCAGGCGGAGATCAATTCCCTGCTGCTGGAGCGCGCCCGCCAAGGGAAAACGGTGGCCCGCCTCAAGGGAGGCGATCCCTTCATCTTCGGACGCGGCGGCGAGGAGGCGGAAGTTCTGGCTCGGGCCTGTATTCCCTTCGAGGTTGTGCCCGGAGTCTCGGCAGGCTCGGCTGCACCGGCCTACGCGGGAATTCCGCTGACCCATCGGGACTATGGTCCGACCGTGGCTTTTGTGGCAGCCCAGCAGGATCCGACCCGCGACGATTCTGCGCTGGACTGGAAGAAAATTTCCTCGGCCGCCGAAACCCTGGTCTTTTTTATGGGGGCCAGGAGCTTGAGGCAGGTGGTGGAGCAGCTTACCCGCCACGGTCGCAGCCCGTCCACGCCCATTGCTCTGATCCGCTGGGGGACACGTCCCTCACAAGAGGTCGTCACCGCCACACTGGGGTCCATCCTGGAGCAAGTCGCGCCAATGTCTCCCCCCACCTTGATCGTTGTCGGCGAAGTGGTCAGGCTAAGGGAGCGGCTGCGATGGTTCGACAACCGTCCCCTGTTCGGAAAGCGCATCCTGATCACCCGCCCCCGCCACCAGTCCCGGGACTTCCGCAGAGCCCTGGAGCTGCTGGGGGCCATGGCCATCTCCTTTCCCACGGTGGAGGTGCGTGAACCGGACTCCTGGGCAAAGCTGGATCGAGCCCTTGAAACCATCGATCGATACGATTGGCTCATCTTCACCAGCGTTAACGGGGTCAAATACTTCTTCAATAGGTACTTTCGACGCCATCCCGACATTCGACAGCTCAAGGGGGTCCGTATCGCAGCCATCGGGCCGGCAACTCGCCGGGCTGTTCTTGACTTCAAGTTGGCCGTGGACACCCTTCCCAGCGACTACCAGGCCGAGGGCCTGGTGGAGAGCCTGCGCGGCAAGGTGGTCAAGGGCATGCGGGTGCTGCTTCCAAGGGCCCGGGTCGCCCGCGAGGTGTTGCCCCGGGAACTGCAGCGACAGGGCGCCCGCGTGGAGGTGGTCGAGGCCTATAGAACCGGGCCCCCGGAAAATGCACAGTTCCGATGGGCGCAAGTGCTCAATGACGCTCCTCCCCACATGGTGGTCTTCACCAGCTCCTCTACCGTCGCCAACCTGGCCGACCTCACCCGCCCCAAGTCCCTGGCCGAGAGCCTGCAGGGCGCAGCCGTAGCCTGTATCGGACCCATCACCGCCGGCACTGCCAGGGACTTGGGGTTACAGGTAGACCTCGTCCCTGAAAAGTACACCACGGCTTCGCTAATTGAGGCCATGGAGGAGTATTTCTCAAGGAAGGGTTGAAGTTCGACAGTCCAACTGCCGATCGGATAGGGAATTCTCGTGGGCCGTACAGGCGTCTTGGCTGCAGATGCCAGGACGAGCCCGCATTTCTCACCAGGCCGCTGGAGGCATTACAAGAAGTAGATTATCTTCAGCACCTTGATTGGCTCAATGTCAAGGGCTTGCGCATCACAGACGGCGCTGGGCATGCCCTGGCTTGTCCTTTTCCCTTCAGCGCGCACAGGCTCCCTCGACCGTAGAAACCGCTACGCTCTTCGGTCGCGAGCACGCGCTGAAGGGGAAATTCCTGCGCCATGATCATGCCCCCTGGTGAGAAATGCGGGCTAGCAGCTACCTGCTCAGTGGCCGGGGTCGGGGGAATTCCAGGGGACGCGCGAGACGGGGGTGTAAAGGGCACCAGAGGGGTGGAGCCGGCTGGCCATCACTATGACTTCGGCTGCTTCGAACAGCAGCGGCTCCAGCCGCGCCGCTTGCATTGCCGCCACCAGCTTCCCAATGTTTCGGCCCGATCGGACCCTACCCAAGGTGAAATGGGGAGAGAAGGGACGTGATTCAGCAGGAAACCCTGTTGCGACCAGCTCCTTTTCAACCCTCTGCTGCAGGTTTCTCAGCTTTTCGGGCAGCTGTTTCGGCCCCGCCCAGATAACCCTGGGCGCACGCCTGTTGGGGAAACAACCCAACACGGTCAATTCCAACTGGATGGGCGGGGCCGGCACCACCGCCCGTTGCACTGCCCGCACCACCTCATGCAGGCGTTCCGCCGGGACCGACCCCAGAAACTTGAGGGTCAGGTGGATATTGTGCGGCTTGACCCAACTGACTTGCGCTCCACTCTCCCGCAACTGGTGCTGGGTGGACGCAAGCCGTTCCCTGGCGAACGCGGGAAGTTGGAGGCAGATGAAGGTTCTGACGGCTTCCATGGGAGAGAACAGGTCAGAGGTGGCCCGGGATGTCTTCAGTCCAGAACCACAAAAGGTGGCGGGCTGGGAGGTTCTCCCAGACAGTAGCCGAGGCTGAATGCCACCGATTCGGTCAAGAGCTCGACCAACGAACCGGTTTGGTAGCACAGACCCTTCTGAAGCGCCATCAGATACCGATCGGCCTGCTCGGAGCGAATCACAGCGGGCGGATATCCCGATCTGACCAGAAAGAAGTTCGAGAACAGGCGCAGTGTCTTTCCGTTGTGGCGGTCAAAGGGTTGGATGTCGGTCAACTTCAGCAGGACCAACGCAGTCTGCTCCACCTCGTGCATCTCGCCGAAACTATCCGCCCGGCACCACTGAAGGGCCGTATCAACCAGGTGTGGAACCAGTTCCCACTCTGCAGGGTCATGACTTTCCAGCAGGGGCGCTGCCGGCGCATTCCGGTAGTCGGATAGTCGATCCGCGGGCTGTCCCATGAGTCGGGAGTGCAGCTGCCGCAGGTCGGCAGGAGTCGGCGCAGCGGATTGTGGGACTCTCTCCAGAAACCAGCGGCAAGCCTTGAGGTGGCGCTCCAGTTGACGCCGCCCCTCGTTTTGCCAGGAGGCCGGTACAGGACCGGCCCTCACCCCGGGCTGGTCCAGAGCGCAGTTGTGTCTGGCCCAAACGTCTCCGGTCAATCGCTCGAACGTCACATCGGCCCCGGGAGACCGCTGCCGCTCTAACCACCGGTCCCGCTGACCGATGATGCCGGCGAAAAGCCGGCGGGTCTTCAACTCGAAGCTGTTTCCCACAGTCGACCTCGCACTGCCTTCCCTCAACCAACCGCCTTCTGTTTCATGGCCTGGCGGGCTTCCCGCTCCATGGCCTTGCGTTTCTCCTTTTCCCGCTTGTCGAAGAGCTTCTTCCCCTTGGCCAGCGCGATCTCACACTTGGCCCGGCCCTTGTGGAAGTAGATGCGAAGCGGCACCAGGGTCATGCCCCGCTCACTGGTCTGCCCAATCAGTTTTCGAATCTCCCGGCGGTGAAGCAACAACTTTCGCGGCCGCAGGGGATGGTGGTTCATGCGGTTTCCCTGCTCATAGGGACTGATATGACAGTTGAGCAGCCACACTTCCCCGCCTTTGACCGCACCGTACCCTTCTTTCAAGTTGACCCGACCGGCTCGAATGGATTTGACCTCGGTGCCGCGCAAGGCCATGCCGGCTTCGAAAACATCGGAGATGTGGTACTGGTGGAAGGCCTTCCTGTTCAGGCTGACTGTCTTTTCTCCGGTCCGCTGCGTGTTGGAAGACTTCATGAGCCCGGCACTGCGCTTGAAGGGCTATTTCCGCTGGTATGGGTTGGGTGCACGACGGCTGGGATTCGCGGTTGTCTGTCCCCCGGAGGCCCGTGGGGAACGCACCTGCCGGGGCTGCGCTGCAGCGGGTTGGCCGATACCAGGAGGTTGGCTGCTCAAGGTTTGGCCGTAGGGCTGGCCGACCGGAAAGGCAGTGGCGGGCTGGGCGGTCGGCGTGGTCTTGGGCTGCACCGCCGGCTTGATCTTCTGCGCCCTGGAGCCAGTCCTTGCCCCTGAACCCGTCCGTGGGTTGAAAGGTGTCACATTGCGGCCAACAAAGGGTCTGCGGGGAGATCGGGAGGGCGGTCGACTGCGCCGGGCCGGTGGCGCGATCTTCTTGGATTTGCCGGATACGATCAAGCGGGACAGGGTGTCGGGACGACCCGTCCGAGTCAACAGAAAGTAATCAAAACCACTCCCTTCCATGATCTTCAGAACGGTTGCCTTGACTTCCAGCCCTCGTATCTCCAGCAGGGGAACCCGCACGGACTTCAACTCGCCGGGAATCTCCACCGCCATTCCCGTGTGCCGGCCCAGAAGGTCCAGGATGCTTCCGTAACTCTCGTTCGACGCCGTCAGGTTCACCACCCTGCCGTCAAAGGACAGGTTGACCTGGGCTGCCACAGGATGGTGCATTGTGGCAACAACCGGTAGCAATGAAGCCATCCACAGCACCTTGCGCATCGGTCACCTCTTTTAGCCCGCTTCGCCCTCCATCCTAACACCGCTCCCGATCCAAGACAACCGACGGCGGACACCAACAAAAATTGGCCGACATGTAACTCTCCCCTTGGCACTTGTAACGCTCGATTGGATGGGTGGATGCTTAGCCTTTATTGGACGGGCACTGCGGTGCTGCACGACGAACCTGATTCGTCGCATACGCGGCCAGGGCGGCGCGCGGGATCAGGAAACCCCGGGCTGCGCTCTGGCGAGGCTGTGCGTTGCGGGACCCGGCTCTTGATTCGCCGCCTTCGCGGCGGGGTTGGAGCAGAACCATACGACCCCGGGCTGCCGCCCGGGGCTACCCTGAGCCGCTGCTACGCAGCTCTATAAGGATGGCTTGTAGTAAGCGTTTCCTTGCCTACCCACTCCAACCGCAGCTTCGCGGCTCTCCCCTAACCCACAATGCTGCTGAGCGTGGAAATTTCTTTCGGTTAATGTCTGGCCCCAGTAGGGGGGCACTTGATCCACGGATCTCCCTTCACAGCTTTGTCGTACAATCGTGTTCGTGGATCCGTTTCTTGTTGCAGGACAGGGTTTGGTAACATGGGTTTACGGGAGGACTGGAAATGGCGTCATCCACTTCAAAATTTGTCGTTGACCTCGAGCAGGACCAGTTTGAATCCGAAGTGGTCGAAAAATCCCGCACCACCCCGGTGCTGGTGGACTTCTGGGCTCCCTGGTGCGGTCCCTGCCACAGCTTGAGTCCGGTCCTGGAGAAACTGGCAGTAGAGTACGCTGGAGCCTTCCTGCTGGCCAAGATCAATACCGACGAAAGTCCGGACCTGGCCCTTGCCTTCCAGATCCGCAGCATCCCGCAAGTCGTCCTTTTCCTGGAGGGGAAAGCGGTCGACCAGTTCGCGGGAGCCATCCCTGAAGCCGAGATTCGCCGGTTTCTCAAACCCTACTGTCCCACCGAGGTCGACAAGCTCTTTTCTGAGGCACGAGTTGCATTGGAGGCCGGGAGAAAAGAGGCGGCCAAAGGTCTTCTGGAACAGGTCATCGACCGCGAACCACAACACTCGCCGGCCCGTCTGGCTCTGGCCAGGCTGTTGATTGAGGAGCACCTGCCGGAACAGGCCCGATCCCATCTCAAGGCCATTCCGTTTCTGGCCGACGAAAAGGAAGCCGCCGACCGGCTGGAACAGGTTATCGGATTCCAGGCGGATTGCGCGGAGGCGGGCGGTCAGGCCTCTCTGAGGAAAATCCTGGAAAGCACTCCGCAAGACCTGGGCGCACGCATGGCCCTGGCCTCCTGCCTGGCGGCGACCGGACAATATCGGGAAGCGCTGGAGGAGTTTCTGGCCGTGGTCGCCCGGGACAAGCATTACCGGGAGGACTCCGCCCGCAAGGCCATGCTGGCCGTTTTCAGCCTGATTGGGGAAAGAAGCGACCTGGCCGAGGAGTTCAGGGGACGCTTGGCCCGAACTCTTTACTAGTGCCCCATTGGTCAGCCAACCGACAAAAGGCGTTTCCAGACAGCTTCGGTTACCGGCATGACCGAAAGACGCGGCAGCCGAACCAGGTCGAAATCCTTGAGTTCCGGGTCCGACTTGATGTCGGCAAGTGGAATCGGTTTTGCCAGCTTGCGCCCGGGCTTCACCTCCACCACCACCAGCCGGGGATCGTCCCGCTCAGGATCGGGAAAGGGATCGCTGGTCACCTCCGCGATGCCGACTACCACCCTCTCTCCGCCGGTGTGGTATATCAGGGCCTGATCTCCACGACGGATCTGTCTGAGGTGCTTCAGAGCCAGGTTGTTGCTGACCCCGTCCCAGAGGGTCCCCTGGTCTGCTTCCAGATCCGCATAGGCGTAGTCCGAAGGTTCCGTCTTCAACAACCAGTAGGCCATGGCAATTCTCTCTATTTCCTGGGGGGCCGGGAGGGGCGCAGTTCCACCCGGCTGGGAAGGGACCGGGGATCGTGCCGTAGCAGATCCACCACCACCTGGGCCACGTCCTCCGGCGCCAGCTTCCAGCGGACCTCCTTGCCGGTCCGATGCCCGCGGAATCCGGTATTGACGCTTCCCGGAAGGACGGCGCTGACACGGATATTGTCGTGGCGCAGATCCTGCATGATGGCTTCGCTGAAGCCATTGAGGCCGAACTTGGAGGCATTGTAGGCCGAGCCGCCCGCAAAACCCTGTGTCCCCGCCAAGCTTCCGATGTTGAGGATATACCCGCCTCCTCGCCTTCTCAATATGGGAACGGCCGCATGGCAGCAGTGGAAAACACCGGTGAGGTTGGTTCCGATGACCTCTTGCCACTGCCGGGGAGATATCTCGGCGATATCGCCCATCACTCCCACCCCCGCGTTGTTCACCAGTATGTCCAGCCCTCCGAACTCCTCCAGGGTGAAGTCCACCAGGGACCGGACCTGGTCGTAGCGGGAAACGTCACAGGCCGTTCCCTTGACCCTGCCGGCCCACTGTGGTTGCAACTGCTCGACGCAGGCGGCCACTGCCTCCCGGTCTCGGGCGCAGATTACCACACGGGCGCCGGCCTCCAGCAAAGCGCGGGCGATGGCTTGACCGATTCCCCGCGTTCCGCCGGTCACAATAGCTATGCGGTCTCTAATCGATACCACGGTGAGTTCATACCTGCAACAACCCAAAAAAGAGTAATCCACGAAGTGACACGAAGGGCCACCAAGCGTGACGACTCGGACGCATCGGCAGGGTTGCGACCCGGCAATCCAGCCCGCGCCCCCGCGTGAGTTTCAAACCACGACCTCCGTTGGCTGGCAACCGGTTCAAAATCGAGCCTGAGCAGATGGTCCAGTTACATCGATGCACCGGATGCACCGGATTTTATCCGGAGACGGCTGGCTTGCAGTCCTGAACATCCGCATAGCCGCAGGTGATCATCGCCGGAGTCAGTCTCTGTTGCAGCAACGCCACGTCCTGATTATCCTGTAAATCCTGTGCATCGATGTTCAAAATCTTGTTCCCGACAGGCCATGGACTGCTCTTGTTTCACGCTCGCATGATCGGCAGCACAGGGCGGCGGTGGAACTTTATTGAAACAACCGAAAAAAGAGGAATAGGGGACGCTGCCCAATTGTGCTATTAATGGCTTCCCCGCGCGTTGTTCCCGCACCTCGGACGCTCCATGACCGTTTCACTGTTCATCCCCTGCCTGGTGGATCAGTTCTTTCCCAGCGTGGGTATCAACCTGGTCAAGATCCTCCGCAAAGTGGGAGTGTCGGTCGACTACCCGCGGGAGCAGACCTGTTGCGGTCAACCGGCGTTCAACTCAGGATATCATGAGGAGGCTACCCAGCTGGCTCGGCGTTTCCTGGAGGTCTTCGGAGAAGCCGAAACCATTGTCTCTCCCTCCGGCTCCTGCACCAGCATGGTGAAGGTGTTCTACCCGGAGATACTCCCGGATCCCGGCCTGCGCCAGCAACTCCAGGAGGTCACCCGCAGAACCCGAGAATTCTCCGATTTTTTGGTCAACGTTATGGGAATCAAGGATTTGGGGGCCACCTTTCCCCATCGTGTCACCTACCACGACGCCTGCCACCTGTTCCGGGAGCTGGGGGTGCACCGTGCCCCCCGAGAGCTGATCCGACACGTCCGCGGGATCGAACTGGTGGAGATGGAAAACAGCGACGCCTGTTGCGGATTCGGTGGCACCTTTTCAGTCAAGTTCCCCGAAATATCCACCGCCATGACGCAGGACAAGAGCGAAGCCATCCTCAAGACGGAAGCGGAATATGTAGTGGCCAACGACTCCAGTTGCCTGATGCAGATCGGAGGCTACCTGAGTCGTCAGAACCTTCCGATCAAGCCGCTCCATCTGGCCGACCTGCTGGGAGAGAACCTTTGACTGCAGGGATGAATCGTACGCCCAGCCAATTCAAGATTCTTGCCTCGGAGAATGTCGCAGACCAGCGTCTTCGCAACACCTTTCAATCGGCCACCGGCCATGCCCTGGGGCAGCGCGCCCAGTCCGTCCAACTGGTGCCCGAGTGGGAGGATCTTCGAGAGAGAGCCCATCGCATCAAGGAAGAAACTGTCGAGAACCTGGACTTCTACCTGGAGAAGCTGGAAGCCAGCGTGGTTCGGCGGGGCGGCCGGGTGTTCTGGGCCCGGGACGCAAGCGAGGCCTCCAATTACGTAGTGGATCTCTGCCGCCGGCTGCAGGCCCCGACCGTGGTGAAATCCAAGTCAATGGCTGCCGAGGAAATCGGGCTGGCCGATGCGCTGGAGTCTGCCGGAGTGGAACCCGTGGAAACCGATCTGGGTGAGTTCATCATTCAGGTCGCCGGCGAAACTCCGTCCCACATCATCGCACCCGCCCTGCACATGACCCGCCAGCAGATCGGAAACCTCTTTCATGAAAAATTCGGAATTCCCTACACGGATGTTCCGGCGGAATTGTGTGCTTTTGCCAGGCAACGGCTGCGCCGCGAGTTTCTATCGGCCCGTTTGGGAATCTCAGGGGTCAATTTCGCCGCGGCCGATACGGGCACCATCGTAATCGTGGAAAACGAGGGCAATGCCCGTCTCTGCACCAGCCTTCCTCGGGTCCATCTGGCCATCATGGGTTTGGAGAAAGTAATCCCCCGGTTTGCAGACCTTCCGCTTTTCCTGAGGCTGCTGGCCCGCAGCTCGACCGGACAGAGGCAGACCAGTTACGTCTCCATGATCAGCGGACCGCGCCGAGAGCGGGAATGGGACGGCCCCGAAGAATTTCATCTGATTCTGCTCGACAACGGGCGCAGCGACATTCTGGCTGATCCTCGAATGCGCCGTTCGCTCTACTGCATTCGTTGCGGCGCCTGCCTGAATACCTGCCCGATCTACCAGCGAGTCGGAGGGCACTCCTACGGGTCCGTCTACTCCGGTCCCATCGGATCGGTGCTGACGCCACTGTTCCAAGGATTGGAGGTCGCCAAGGATCTCCCCTACGCCTCCTCGCTTTGCGGCTCCTGCTCCAATATCTGTCCGGTCAAGATCGACCTCCATCACCAACTGCTGTGGCTGCGCGAGAAGCTGGTATCCCGCCGGGCGACTCCCTGGCAGGAGCGTCTGGCGATGTCTCTCTTCGCGGCCGGCATGAAGGATCCGGCCCTGTATCGGATGGGCTCGGCGCTGTTGCGTCTGTTGTTGAAGGTGTCAGGTAAAGGCAATCGCCCTTTCGCCGTTCCGGGATGGAGTCCAACCCGGGACTTTCCGGCGTTGGCCGAGACCTCCTTCAAGCAGTGGTGGGAGGAGAACCGGCCACGGGGAGAGGGATGATGAACGGTTCCCGGGAGGTCATCCTTGGCCGTATTCGGCGGGCGTTGCTTCGCCCCGGCCCTGGGCAGGGACAGTCGCATGGCAGCCTCAACAGGGCTGATTCGTCCCCCGGCCGGGTGGATCCCGCTCAGCTCTTCGGGCAGTTTCGGGAACAATCGGAACGGGTCGGTGGCGAGCCCCGACTCTGCACCGATAGTGAGGAAGCCCTGAGGGGCATTCAGGACCTGGTTGTGGCCGCCGGATACCGCAGGGTCGCCGTCTCCAACCATGAAATCTGCCGGCGCCATCGCCTGGCCCAGGCGCTTTCGGACCTGCTTCCCGAGGTGAGTCTTTGGACCGAGGAAGGAGATTCGGATAGCAGGGGTTCCCGGCGGCGGAATTCCCGGCAACTGGCCCAAGCGGATTTGTCCATCACGGGGGCGGAATTCCTGATCGCTGAGAGCGGTACCGTCCTTGTTGCCAGCACCGGCTCCAGTCGTCAGATCAGCCTGCTCCCTACTGCCCACCTGGTGCTGGCCACCCCAGACCAGATCTGTCCGGACCTGGCTGCCGTCTTCCACCAATTGGGGACCGCACCTGAAGAGGGCCGGCTGCCGGCGGCGCTGACGATGATCACCGGTCCCAGCCGCACCGCCGATATCGAAAAGGTCCTGATCAAGGGGGCCCACGGTCCGGTGAGACAACTCACCTGGGTGATCGGGGGGCTATAGTCCGCCGAAGAGGGTGATGGAGTTGGCCGTCCAGCGGTCGATGGGGGTCCAGAAGACAATCAGGAGGATATTGGGAACCAGCAGCAGAACCAGCAGGGCCCGGTTCAGAGTGGAGATGCGCAGCGGGGTGGGCGGCCGGTCATCGTTTTCCAGAATCATGTGCTTCATGACCCTCATGTAGTAGAAGGCCGCCACGGCGGCGTTGAGGGCTCCCACGAGAGCAAACCAGTAGAGGCCCTGGTCGATGACGGCGCCGAAGATATAGAGCTTGCCCAGAAATCCGGCAAAGGGCGGAATGCCGATCAGAGACAACAGGAAGATGCTCATGGCGACCGCCAGAAAGGGCGAGCGACGGAACATGCCGTTGTAGTCCTCCAGTTCGAAGGTCTTCTCGCTGTTGAAAATTACCGTGACCACGAAGAAGGCGCCCAGATTCATGAACAGGTAAACAAAGAGATAGACCAGCATGGCTTTGAGGCCGGTGCCGGTCAGCAGGACCACACCCATCAGGATGTAGCCGGCGTGCGCAATGCTGGAATAGGCCAGCATCCGCTTCAGGTTGTTCTGGGTGAGCGCGGCGATGTTCCCCAGGCTCATGGTCATTACCGACACCACGATAAGCACCGTCGGCCAGTCGATTCCGCTGATGAATCCCCACTGCTCCCCAGCCGGTTGACTCAGTCCGCCCAGGAAGAAGCGCACCAGAATGGCAAAGCCGGCGGCTTTGGGAGCAACCGAGAGAAAGGCCGTCACCGGTGTGGGAGCGCCGGTATAGACGTCCGGGCACCAGAAGTGAAAGGGCACCGCTGCCGTCTTGAATCCGAAACCGGCCGTGGTCAGCACCACGATCAGCACCAGGGTGACCTGATTGAACCCGACCACTTCCTGCGCCAGCAGCGCGTCCCGGATTGCGAAGAGATCGAGGCTTCCGGTCATGCCGTACAGCAGGGAGAATCCATACAGCATGGCTCCAGTCGACACGGCGCCGAACAGGATGTACTTCATGGAGGCCTCGTTGGAGAGACGATCGCTGCGCAGGTAGCCCACCATGACATAGGAGGTCAGTGACACCAGCTCCAGTGACAGGTAGAGCATGACCAGGTGGGCCGAGTTGGCCATCAGCAGCATGCCCAGGGTGACCGCCAGCAGGAGAGCGTGAAATTCTCCCTGGTGGACGGAAGCCAATTCCTCCGAGTGCAGAGAACCCAGCAGCACCAGGATCCCCGCCATCAGCAGGAAGACCTTGAAGAAGAGGGCAAAGTTGTCCAGAGCCAGCATCCCTTCGAAGAGAGTCATGGCCGAGCCATGATCGGTCTGCAGCGTGTAGAAGAGAGCCAGCAGGAGCGCCGCCAGGGTCAGCAGCGGGTTGACGTGGTTCCTCAACCCCTTGAGCGCGATGTCGGAAATCACCACCAGGAGGATGCCACCCAGCAGGATCAGCTCCGGGCGGAAAAAGGTCAGGCTGTCCAGGTTGCCGAGGTTCATTGAGGATCCAACCTCTTTCTTTCTTCCCGCTTGGAAAATGCTGCGCCCAGGAGGATCACGAGGGGTCCCGGCGCCAAGGCAGGCCTCCGGCCCGTCTACCGCTTGAGCACATCGGCCCGATCCAGGTTCACCGTGTTCAGAACCCGGTAGAGGGTGAGGACGATCGCCAGGGCCACGGCAACTTCAGCGGCGGCCACCACAATGACGAAAACCGCAAACATTTGTCCGTCGATCCCGGTAGAGCTGTAGCGGGAGAAGGCCACCAGGTTCAGGTTGGCCGAGTTCAGGATCAGCTCCACTCCCATCAGCACGTTGACGGCGTTGCGCCGAGTCAACACGCCGAACACGCCCAGGGAAAACAGACACGCGCTAATCAGCAGGAAATACTTGAGTTCGATCAAACGTCCGTCCTCCTTCTCACCAGCATGGCGGCTCCGATCAGGGCGACCAGAAGGAGTACCGATGCAATTTCAAAGGGAAGAAGGTAGCTGCTCAGGAAGGCCTCCCCGATCTGTTGGGTGGTAGGCTCCAATTCCCTCTCGCCAACCAGCTTCCATTTGGTCTTGAACGCAGCCAGGCTGATGGAAGCGAAAACCGCCGCCGCAATCAGGGTGCCTGCAACCGGCTGAAATCTTTCGGTAGTCAGATTCAGATTGTAGAGCCGGTGGGTCAGCATCACGCCAAACAGCAGCAGAACCAGGATCCCTCCCACGTAGATGAGCACCTGGGCACCGGCCAGGAAGTCGGCCCCCAGGAATACGTAAAGAACCGCCACCCCGAAAAAGGTGAAGAGAAGGGAAAAAACCGAGTAGATCAAGCTTCGGGACACCACCACCACCACGGCCGATCCCACCGTGACGATGGCGGTAAGAATGAAAACGATGTCGGTAACACTCATCGGGATACCCTCAACTGGCCCCTGCCGGCCGGGGGCTCGGAGCGGGCTTGGGCGGGGCCTGGGGTTCGTCCTTGGCGAAGCGGTAGAGAAAGTCCTGCTTGGACTGCACCGCAAACTCGTACTCGGGAGTCATGACCAGGCAATGGGTCGGACATGGGTAAGTGCAGAGGTTGCAGTAGCAGCAGAGAGACATGTCGATATCGAACTGGGTGACCCGCAGCTTGATGGGGGTCCCGTCGGCCGCGAAGATGGGAGCCTCCTCCTTGCCGCGTCTCTCGGTGGTCATGTAGATGCAGTCGACCGGGCAGGCCCGAACGCACTGACCGCAGCCGATGCAGTCCTCGATCTTGTTGAACAGCCGCATGCGGGAGCGCTCGGGCAGCTCCCATTTGACGTTGGGGTACTGCAGCGTGCAGGAGCGGGTGAAGAGGTGGATCCCGGTGATCTTCATTCCCTGCAGCACCGTCCAGATGGATTGGAAAATATCTCGAATATAACGTTTCATGGCTTCCCCTTCCCCATGGTCAAGGGGTTCCCTCCCGCCACAGGGCCAGCGTCCCCGCGGCCAACACCAAGACGAAAGAAATGGGCAACAGGACCTTCCAACTCACGTGCATGAGCTGATCGACCCTCAAACGGGGCAAGGTCCACCGCAACCACATCTGCACGAAGACCAGAGCCGTTGCCTTGAGGATGAACCAGACCGGCCCCGGAAGAAAGCCCGGCCCATGCCATCCCCCCAGGAAGAGGGTGGTCGCCAGCGCGCTCACCAGGAACATGTTGGCATACTCCGCCAGGAAGAAGAACGCGAAGCGCATGCCGCTGTATTCGGTGTGGTACCCGGCCACCAGCTCCGATTCGGCCTCCGGAATATCGAAGGGAGTCCGGTTCACCTCGGCCAGCGTACCCAGGTAGACGACCCAGAATGCCAGGAAGGTGACGGGCTGGAAGATGAACCAGTTGAAAACACCCCCCGATTGAGCCCGCACGATCTCCTGCATGCTGAGGCTGCCCACCGGAATCACCACCGTCAGGATGGCCAGAACGGTGGGGATCTCGTAGCTGACGATCTGGGCAGCCGCCCGCATTCCCCCGAACAGCGCGTACTTGTTGTTGGAGGCCCAACCGGCCATGATGATCCCCACCACGCCCAACGAGGAGATGGCCGCGATATACAGCACTCCGATATTGAGGTCGCTGACGATGAGCCGCTCGCCGAAGGGCAACACCACAAAGGCGGCAAAGCCCCCGGCGAAAACCACCAGTGGGGCCAGCTTGAAGAGCAGCCGGTCGGCCTGAGCCGGGATGATGTCCTCTTTCAATAGCAGCTTGACTCCGTCGGCGATGGTCTGGGCCCATCCGTGCCAGCCGCCCACCCGCATCGGTCCCAACCGGTCCTGCATGTGGGCCGAAACCTTGCGCTCCCCCCAGATTGCCACCAGGGGGATGAAGGCAACCAACCCCAGGCACAGTAAACAGGCCAGCAGCATGGGGAGGAAGATCTGCAGAACCTCGGGCAATTGATCGTACCCTGCCACCTGCTGAGTCAGTACCTCTCTGAGGTATTCCATGGATGCGTACCGGATCTTCTTTGTGGGCATGAAATCGGCAGTCGATCCTCGGCCCTGCCGAAGGAACTAACGGTCGATCTCACCCATCACGATATCGATGCTGCCGATTATGGCGATGATATCCGCCACCATTCCACCCTTGGCGATGGCAGGAAGCAGGCTCAGCACCGTAAAGCAGGGGGACTTGACTTTGACCCGGAAGGGGATGAGTCCTCCGGCGCTCACTATGTAGTATCCCAACTCTCCTCGAGGCGTTTCGGTGCGGTCGTAGACCTCGCTCTTGGCGGGCCGCACCCGTCGGGGAATGTGCTCGTGCACGTCTCCTTCGGGAAGTCGATCCAAGGCCTGGCGAATCAGTCCAAGGCTCTGCTCCATCTCGCGAACCCGCACATAGTAACGGTCCCAACAGGAGCCGAGAGGACCGTGCTCGCCCAGGCCCACCGGAACCTCGAATTCATAGGTCTCGTAGCCGCAGTAGGGCTCTTCCTTGCGCAGGTCCCATGCGATTCCGGATCCGCGCAGGTTGGGTCCGGTCACGTTGTGCGACAGGGCCTGCTCCTCGCTGATGATCCCGACATCGGCCGTGCGTTCCAGGAAGATCTTGTTATAGCTGAGCAACTTGTCCAACTCCGCGATGACGGGCTCGAACTGGGTCAGAAACTCGCGGGTCTTGGCCTCGAAGCCCTCGGGAATGTCGTGCGAAACGCCACCGACCCAGTTGTAGTTGTACAGGAGCCTGGCGCCGCACAGCCATTCGAACAGGTCCAGAACTTTCTCCCGCTCCCGGAAACAATGCAGGAAAGGGGTGAAAGACCCGATATCCATGGCATAGGTGCCAACCGAAAGCAGATGGCTGGCAATGCGGTTGAGTTCGGCCATCAACACCCTGAGGGTCTTCACCCGCTCGTTGACCTCCAGATCCATCAACTTTTCAACGGCCAGCGCATAGCCCAGGCTGTTGTTCATGGAGGCAATGTAGTCCATGCGGTCGCAAAAGGGGATGACGCCGGGATAGTCGATGTGTTCGGCGTGCTTCTCGAAACAGCGGTGCAGGTAGCCGATGTGGGGAGTGACGTTCCTGACGATTTCACCGTCCGTTTCCAGCTCCAGGCGCAACACGCCGTGCGTGCTGGGATGCTGGGGGCCCATGTTCAGGACCATTTCCTCGCCGGCGTAAGCTTCGACTTGCATGTAAATTACTCGGGGGACGGCGCTCCGGGGCAGGTTGAAACGATCCCGTCAACCGGCCTGGAAGGGATCGGTTCCCAGATCTTCTCCCTCCTGGGCCCGTTCGGCAAACTGTTTGGACGCCGCGGCCGGCATGCCGCGGTAGGTCTCCGGTTGGACATAGTCCTTTCTCAGCGGAAAGTCCACCCAGTCGTCTGGACAAAGGATTCGGCGCAGGTCGCTATGGCCGTCGAAGTGGATGCCGTACATGTCGTAGGCCTCTCTTTCATGCCAGTTGGCGATGTCCCAGACGGTTTCGACCGTGGGCAGGGCCGGGTCTTCTCTCGGCAGTTCCGCCTTGAGCACGATCTTGTGCCTGTGGTGCATGGAAAAAAGGTGGTAGACCACCTCGAGCCGCTCCGGTTCGTTCTTGGCACTCTTGTAGTCCACGCCGCTCAAGCACATCAAGGTATCGAAAGCCAGGTCGCGATCGTTCTTGAGAAAGGCGCAGATCTCCGCCACGGCATCCGAAGCCACTACAACGAAGGGCTGGAGGCATTCCTGGCTGGACTTGATGATTTGGTCCGGGAATTGATCCTGGAGGGTCTGGATGATCTCCGAGGCCTGTTTCATCCGATTTGGCGGGCCCTTTCTTGCGTGGACCCTTTCTTGCGAAGTACACGCTGCCGCATGATCTTTTCCTGAAGCTTCATGACGCCGAAAAGAAGGGCTTCCGGACGCGGGGGACAGCCGGGAACGTAGACATCTACCGGTATCACGTGGTCCACGCCGTTAAGAACATGGTAGCCATGCTGCCAGTAGGGTCCTCCGTTGTTGGCGCAACTGCCCATGGAGATCACATACTTGGGTTCCGGCATTTGCTCATAAAGCCGCTTCACACGGGTGGCCATCTTCAAGGTGACCGTCCCCGCCACGATCATGACATCCGACTGGCGGGGCGTAGCCCGGGGAATCATTCCGAAGCGATCCCAGTCGTAGCGGGAAGCTCCGGTCGCCATCATTTCGATGGCGCAGCAGGCCAGGCCAAAGGTCATCGGCCATAGCGACGAGGCTCTTCCCCAGTTCAGCAATGTATCCACGGTCGTAAGAACGATGTTGTCGCCGAACCTATTCTCCAGGATTCCCATGGCTCCCTTCCATCACTGGTAACGTTCTTCGGGCCGCACCCATTGCAGATCCCCCTTGGCCCAAACGTAGGCCAGGCCGACCACCAGTATGGCGATAAAGATGAGTCCTTCGATGAACGCGATCCACCCCAGTTCCTTGAAAACCACAGCCCACGGCAGCAAAAAGGCCACCTCCACGTCGAATATGATGAAAATCAAGGCGAAAACGTAGAAACGAATATTGAACTTGATCCAGGGACTGCCGACCGGATTCTCCCCACACTCGTAGGGAATCAACTTTTCCTCGCTGTACTTGGAGGGGCGAATCAAGCTTGCAATGAGCAGATTGACGAAGATGAACAGCGCGCCGACGCCCAGAAAAACCAGCACATTGGCAAATTGAAGCGTCATCGGCGATAGTGGCCGGTCGGGAACCGAAGGATCCCTTGCCAGGGATGATGTGAGGGATTGGGGTTCGAAAGCAATGCTGTCCCGGACCCGGAAAGCACAGGGCGCGGCCACCGCCGGGACTCAGGCGGTCCGCCGGGGACCGAAACTGCCCGGCCCGTCCTCGCCCAAATTACGGCGGGATGTTAGCATATCCCCGTACGATTACCAAAAAAGATATTGGCAGGATCATGAGGCGAGGGTGGGGCCGGCTGCTCCCGTACCGCGCGCATTCAAGGTTGCCCTCACCGAGGCGATAACTTACACTTTGTTCAAGGTGTGAACATGATCGCTTCCGTCGAAAGGATATTGAGAGCCATGAGGAGGCGCAGACTTCTTTTCTTCTCGATGATTCTGGGAACCCTCATCCTGGGGGTGGCCATCGGCACCATGATCGACCATTCCGTGAGCGCCGCCAGGTCGGCGGCCTCCACGCCCGCGCCCATCAGCGTGCCTTCTCCCACCAAGCTGTCGTCGCACTTTTCAACAGTGGCTCAAAAAGTCGAGAACGCGGTAGTCAATATCAGCACTGAAACCATCGTCAGGCGGCAGTCTTCCCCCCGCCGGCAGTACCGCAACGACCCGTTCCAGGACTTTTTCGAACGCTTCTTCGGTCCGGAAATGCCCCGCCGGAGTCGTAGGAGCCAGTCCCTCGGATCGGGCTTCGTGGTGGATGCCAAGGGATATATTCTCACCAACGCCCACGTGGTTGAAAATGCCGACACCATCACCGTCAAGCTGTCCACCGGAGACGAGTACGAGGCCAAGGTGGTGGGCAAGGATGTCAATACCGACCTGGCCGTAATCCGGGTAGAAGCCGAAGACAAGCTCACCGCTGCCAGGTTGGGCGATTCGGACGGGATGCGTCAGGGCGACTGGGTACTGGCGGTGGGCAGCCCCTTTGGTCTGGAGCAGACGGTCACCGCCGGCATCATCAGCGCCACCGGTCGCAAGAACATGGGAGATGCCACGCCCTGGCAACAGTTCTTGCAAACCGATGCCGCCATCAACCGGGGCAACAGCGGAGGCCCCCTGGTCAACATGGCCGGAGAGGTCATCGGCGTCAACACCGCCATTTTGACCCAAAACACTTTTGGGGGAATGGGGGGAAATCTCGGTATCGGATTCGCTCTTCCCTCCAACCTGGCCACCAACGTCTATAACCAGCTCATCGAACATGGCAAGGTTCGGCGCGGGGCCATAGGAATTCGGATGCAGGGGGAGGCTACCGCTCAAACACTCAAGGCCTTGGGTGCAGCCGACGGCAAGGGAGTGATTGTGGAAAGGGCCGACCCGGCTGACGGTCCCGCCGCCAAGGCCGGGCTCGAGCAGGGCGACGTGATCGTGGAGGTGGACGGGAACAAGATCAATGACACCTACGATATGCATCGAGTGCTCTCCGCCGTGGCCCCGGGAACCAGGATCACCATCAAGTACATTCGGGACGGCCGGCTCAGGACCACCCAACTGACGGCCATGGATCGAGAGGACCTTCCTTCGGTTTCCCGCGGCGCTGCTCCTGCAGAGGAGGGACCTTCCGAATCGGTCCGCCTGGGAATTTCCGCACAGAACCTCACTCCCCGACTGGCCCGGCAATTCAATTTGTCGGATGAGGAGAGCGGAGTCTACGTCATGAGGGTCGAACCCGACAGCATTGCCGAGGAGGCCCGGATCAGACCCCACGACCTGATCATGGAGATCAACAAGAAGCCGACCCGCACCGTCGGTGACCTGCAGGAACTCACCTCCGACCTGCAGTCCGGCATGAACCTTTTATTCCTGGTGAAGCGCTGGGACCGCGAAGCGGGAGAAATTACCACGCTCTTCCTGACGGGGTCGGTGCCCTAGCCCGCATTTCTCACCAGGTCGCTGGTAGCATGACGAAAGGCAGTTTATCTTTCAGTACCTTGATTGGCTCCATGGTAAGGGCTTGCAGGTAACAGACGGCGCTGGGCATGCCCTGACTGGTCCTTTTCCATTCAGCGCGCACAGGCTCCCTCGACCGTAGTGACCGCTACGCTCTTCGGTCGCGAGCACGCGCTGAAGGGAAAATTCCTGCGCCATGATCATGCCCCCTGGTGAGAAATGCGGGCTCGTGCCCGGTCTGGTTGCTCCGCGAGCCGCGGATTTTTCGCGCTAACGTCAGACGAGAGTTGAAAGAAGACACGCCATGAAATCGTTTCCAACCGTTCTGTCCGTTTTCTTCTGTGCCGGCCTCTTTTCCCCAATCAATCTACAGGCCCAGGCCACCCGATCTTACCTGGTGCCCGAGGGAACACGCATACAGGTGCGCCTGGAATCAACCGTCAACTCCAAGACCAATCGGCAGGGAGACCGCTTCACCGCAAAGGTAGTTGAAAGTGTTCAGGTTCGGGGTAAGGAGGTCATTCCGATGGGCACCACGGTGGAGGGCCGGGTTGCTGAAGTCCGACAACCTGGCCGCATCAAGGGGCGGGCGGAGGTCAACCTCATCTATGAGCGTTTGATTTTTCCCAACGGCGTTTCGGAGACCATCATCGCCTCCCAGGCCGAGCTGGACGATACTCAAAAAGAGGAAATGGACCGCCGTGAAGGGACCATCCTGGGAGAGTCCAGCCGCAAGAGCAGCGCCGCCGAAATCGGAGCCGGGGCAGCAATCGGCGCCGGGATCGGAGCCATCGCCGGCGGCCGAAAGGGAGCAGCCATCGGTGCGGGCGCCGGCGGACTCATCGGACTGGTCGACGTCTTGAGGCGGGGTGGCAAGGAAATAGAAATCCCGGCAGGTACTCTCATGGTCATCCGCCTGGATCGCCCGTTGACCGTCATCTCCACCAGGTAGGTGTCATCGCTCGCCCCACGAGAGGCCGGCGGCAGGCTGCGTACCCACACTCCTAACCCCCGTCCATGGCGCCAGCCGACGCTACCGAATACAGTATCGGTCCAGTCTCCGACCCGGCTGATCCGTTCTGCGCACTGGTTCTGGAACAACTTGGCGACGGAGCCTCCAACCTGGCACTGGATGAATTGTTGTTGCGTCGAGTCTCGGTAGAATCGGCTGTGGTCGAGACGTTCCTGCGCTTCTACGGTTGGCCGAAACCGACCTTGTCCCTCGGCATGTCCCAACAGGCTTCCCGGGTGGTGGATTTCGGGTATTGTCGGCGACATGGCATTGCGGTCGCTCGCCGGGCCACCGGGGGGAAGGCAGTGCTGCACCATCGGGAAGTCACCTACTCCTTCATCTCCAACGACCGCTCCCTCTTCCCCGCCTGGTCCATACAAGATACCTACGGGAAAATTTCAGCAGCTCTGCAGCAGGGTCTGGCACTGCTCGGGATCGACACCACCCTCGCCGGCCCGGCAGTCGGGCAAAGACGCAGTCAACGGTCCCATCGCAGCCATGCCTGCTTTGCCACCACCCTTCACCACGAGATTCTATTCGCGGGCAAAAAACTTGTCGGCAGCGCCCAGCGAAGGACCCTCCGGGGATTCCTGCAGCACGGGTCCATTCTCCTGGACTTTGATCCGGGTTTGCTGCAAGGGGCCCTGCGCGGACAGACACTTTCGAACCTGGCCTCGAACGTTGCCACCCTCAAATCCTGCCTTGGGGAGGCACCGGAGTTCTCTGCGGTTGTCTCATGCTTGCAGGACGGCTTTCGGCGGGGTCTCAACGTCCGAATAGAGGCCTGCTCCCTGGACCCGGACATGCGGTCGGAGGCGGAGGCACTGGGACAGACCCGCCTGGTCGACGCTTGCCCCATTCCTCGTCCTGAGCCACGACTTCAATGACTGTCACGAGGACGGACACGGCCCGTTTCATTCTCCGTATGCCACTGGGGCACAGGGAAAAATCCAATGCCACGGCGAGGCTCCAGGGGAGACATAACGGCAAGCCAAAAGCGCTTGACACTCCAGAATACAGATACTATAAACCGTTCAGTAACCTTCGATCAGGCAACGGTTCCAATGGACACCAAGCGTGAGTTGAATGAGCGGGAAAGAGACATTCTGAAGTCTGTAATCCTGCACTACATCGCCAGCGGCAAACCGGTAGGCTCCCGTATCCTTGCCAAGGAGCGTAGTCAGCGTATCAGCCCTGCAACCATTCGTAACATCATGGCCGACCTGGAGGAAGCGGGTTATCTGATTCAGCCTCACACCTCGGCAGGCAGGGTTCCCACCGACAAGGGATACCGATTCTACGTGGACAACCTGCTGGAATCTTCCTGCCTGAACAGCTCGGACCAGGAGTTGATCAACGGCAGGATTTTCACTCCGGACTCCCACGATAACGTCATGGAGCGGATTTCCCAGGCGATCTCCCACGCCACCAACAATGTCGGCTTCGTCATATCTCCCTCGCTCGGTCACAGCCTGTTGAAACACCTTGAGTTGATTCAGCTCAGCGATTCCAAGATCCTGGTGATCACCGTGTCCAAATCGGGTCTGGTGCAGAACCGAATCATTCAAATCGACGAGTCGTTCAACCAACGCGAGCTGGACCAGACGGCCAGGTTTCTGAACGAGAACTACTCCGGCTACAGCCTGCTCTCCATCCGCGATGACATCCTCAAGAAGATGAAGGAGGAAAAAGCCCTCTACGACCGTTTCCTCAACAACGTGATATTGCTCTGCGATAGAGGTCTGATCGACGAGGTGGCCGAGCCCGATGTCGACATCTACCTCGACGGCGCTTCCAATTTCCTGGGTCAACCCGAGTTTGCCGACACCGAACGGATGCGGTCCATCTTCAGGACTTTCGAAGAAAAGAGCCGGCTGGTAAAGATCCTCAACCAGTGTCTTCAAGCACGACCCGGACAGGGTGTAAGAATCATCATCGGCTCGGAAAACTCGTTGCCGGGATTACGGGAATACACGTTGATCTCCTCTCCGCTCACGATCCATGATCGGAATCTGGGCTCGGTGGGTATCCTGGGGCCGACGCGTATGGAATATGCCAAAGCCATCAACACGGTTGACTATGTCGCCAAGCTTTATGGTCAGATCCTCGGCGCCGACTCCGGAAGCGGCGAAGTGGCGCGCCTCTGATTGAATTCCCCCATTCAAGTCGAAAAGCCACCTCGGACCGACCGCTTCACAGCGGCTGCATCCAATTTGCGAAGACACGCAGGCACGGCGAACCGGTGCCGTCGCGCGGCATGACCACAGCCATGGCTTCAACTTCAGAAAATGCGGATTCTCCCCCGGTGACGGCTGCCGCGGAGGCTCAAAACCCATCGGCGTCGCTCGAACGAGGTGAAACAGGAGATCGGGAGTCCACCCCACGGCAGGGGCCGCCCGGGGCACAGCCACCGGCTGAGGGCCCGGAGGAGCCCGCTGGCGAAACCCCGACCGACAAAACGGCCGTGGCGGCCCCTGAGGATCCCCGACTCCATCGCCTCAAGGCCGAAAAGGAGGCGCTTTTTCAGAGGCTGCTTCGACTTCAGGCCGAATTCGATAACTTTCGCAAGAGGACCGAACGGGAAAAGCATGACTTCTTCGATTATGCTCTGACCGACTTTGTACGCAAGTTGCTGCCGGTCCTGGACGCATTTGAACGAGGGCTTGAAGTTGCCGAGGGTGAGACGGTTGCAGACTACAAGACGGGGTTTCAACTGGTCCTGAAGCAATTCACGGACCTGCTGGCCCAATCAGGTCTGGAACCCATTGAAACTTCGGGTCAAACTTTCGACCCCAATCGCCATCAAGCCCTGATGCGGGAGGAGACGGAAGCTTTTGCCGACAATCAGATTATGGATGAACTGCAGCCGGGCTATACTCTCAAGGGCCGTCTGCTTCGTCCCGCTCTGGTAAAGGTTGCTGCCGCTCCGGACAAGACGACGACCGAAACACAAAGCAATTAGAACGGTGTAGGGAGATTGTTGCGTTGAGCAAGCGCGATTACTACGAAGTCCTCGGTGTTTCCAAATCGGCCTCCGACCAGGAGATCAAGAGCGCTTACCGCAGGCACGCCGTCAAGTACCACCCCGACAAGAACCCCGGGGACCGATCCGCCGAAGAAAAATTCAAGGAAGCTGCCGAAGCCTATAGCGTTCTGGGCGATCCCCAAAAGCGGGCTCAATATGACCGTTTCGGCCACAGTTCGGTCGGCGGGAGCGGGGGAGCCGGCTTCGACCCGACCATTTTTTCGGAATTCGGAGACATTTTTGGCGACTTTTTCGGCTTTGGCGACCTGTTCGGATCAGCGTCCCGCCGCCAATCTTCCGCGCGCAGGGGAGCCGACCTCCGTTACGACCTGCAGATCGACTTCATGGACGCGGCCTTTGGAATGAAGACCCGGATCAAGGTGCCCCGCATGGAGTCATGCGAGCCCTGTCAAGGTTCCGGTATCTCGCCCGGGGCTACGGCCACCAGCTGCCCCACCTGCCACGGGCAGGGCCAGATGCGTTACCAGCAAGGGTTTTTCACTATCAGCCGCCCCTGCCACCAGTGCCAGGGATCGGGACGACTGGTCAAGGATCGTTGCGTCGATTGCCGCGGAGAGGGTCGCCTTCGCCGGGAGCGCTTCCTCCAGGTGACGATTCCGGCCGGAGTCGACAGCGGTTCCAGGGTGAGGTATTCCGGGGAGGGTGAGGGAGGTCTCCAGGGTGGACCGCCGGGAGACCTCTACGTGGTCTTGAGAGTGGGAGACCATGAAGTCTTCGAGCGCCAGGAGAACGACATTCACTGCAGGATTCCCATCAGTTTCACCCAGGCGGCTTTGGGTGCGACCATCAAGGTCCCTACCCTGGAAGGAGAGGAAACCCTGTCGATCCCGCCAGGCACTCAAAGTGGCAAGGTCTTTCGATTGAGAGGCAAAGGCATCCCCGGTGTCAACGGCCGCGGCCGTGGAGACGAATTCGTCTCCGTCAACGTGGTGACTCCCAGAAAGCTCAATCGGGACCAACGCCGCTTGTTGGAGCAGTTGGCGAAACTGACACCGGTGGAGAACAAGCCCCTGGAGCGGGGGTTGTTCGACAGGGTCAAGGACATTCTGGGTTGATCCCCGAGACCCGCCTCTCTCATTCCGCATTTCCCTGACCGGACAGGCCCTGAACCACAGGTCCCCCGCCGGGAGCCGGTTTGTCAAGACTGTCGCCGGTATCGTCCCTTGGTTCAAATTTCGATGCGACAGTGGAACTATCTCCAGTTCTCCCTTCACCCCCGGCATGTTGAAGTGGCCTCGGCCATCGTTGCCGAAATGGGGACCCGAGGCCTGCACGAACAGCCACTGAAGTCGGGAGCGGTGTTACTGAAGGCCTATTTCGATGCCTCCAGCGACATCGGTCGTGTGCACAGTGATTTCCAGTCCCGATGCCGGGATTCAGCCGTCTCGGTTGCCGGCTGCACCGCCGGAATCGAGGAAGAACACGACTGGCTGAAGGCATGGCGCCGGAATCTGAAGCCCTTCCCGGTCGGCGCTCGCTTTTGGATCATTCCCGGGCGGCAGGTTTCCGGGACTTCCGTCCAGGATCGCATTTCCATGTGGTTGGAGCCTCAAATGGCCTTTGGAACCGGCACGCACGAATCGACCCAGCTCTGCCTGGAGGTGCTGGAAAGACTCCCCTTGACCGGCAGAACCGTGCTGGACATCGGCACCGGATCCGGGATTCTGGCAATCGCCTCCGCCAAATTGGGCGCTGCAAGCGTCCTGGCGTTCGATATCGATCCGGTGGCCATTCAGGTCGCCCGGGCCAACTGTTGCCGCAATCGGGTTGACCAACGGATCCGCCTGTTTACGGGAGAAGTCGACGCTCTTGCCGGAAGCGGATTCGATGTCATCCTGGCTAACCTGGAGGGCAACCTGATTCAGCAGAAACTGGCCGACTTCGCCCAACACCTCAATCCGCAGGGCAGCCTCATTCTCTCCGGGCTGCTGGAACGGGATGCAACGGGCATATTCCGGTCGGAAATCGTTCGCGACCTGCCACTGACGCTGTCGCAAGACATCGCCAAGGGAGAATGGCGGTGTCTCGTGTTTGGAAGGAACCCCTCGTCCCGGCCCGAGGGATCTTGATCCAAACGGCCCGGAACCTGACTTCCCGGCCACTCTCCCGGTTCTCGAATAACCGGTTGTTTGGGATCCACCATGCCGGTCCGACGATTCTTTCTGGACACACCCCCAAGCGGAGCCATCGCAATGCTGGAGAAACGCGAGGCTCACCACCTGATTCATGTCCTGCGGGCGGATGTGGGCACCAGCGTGGAGCTCATAGACGGAAGGGGACGGTTGTGGTCGGCCCGCGTCGGGGAAATATCGGAAAACCGGGTCCGGCTGGTGGAAGTTTCCCTACTCTCCTCGACAGCCGACCCCGACGTCCGGTTGACACTGATCCAGGCCCTATGCAAGTCCGATCGACTGACCTGGATCCTGCAGAAGGCCACTGAACTGGAGGTCTCCGAGATCTACCTGGTTCAAGGTCGCCGTTCGGTGGTCAGTTTCGACCAGGACAGGAGGCGGGCCAAGGTGAAACGGTGGAGGACCATCCTTGTCAACGCTGCCAAGCAGTGCCGTCGGTCCACCATACCGACACTCTATCCACCGGTGGAGTGCCGTGAGATTTGTGAAGCTGTCGATGCCGATCTGAAACTTCTCTTTCAGGCCGCTCCCCAGGCTATGTCCCTCAAGAAGCTGCTCCGGGGCAGGTCCTGGCCGTCGGTCGCCTTCGCCGTCGGTCCGGAAGGCGGATGGACCGACGGCGAATGCGAGACCTTCCTGCGTAGCGGGTTTCAGTCGGTTCAAATGGGCCACAGCACCCTGAGAACCGAAACCGCTGCTACGGTTGCGGCGGCCCTTTTGCGGTACGAACTGTTCCCGGGAAATTGATTGCTTCCGCACCGGCCTTGGACTAGTGTTCTGTCTCAGAAATAGGGTTGCCATATTTCGGAGCGCAACAGCGCCGCATTCTAGGAGCGACGACGATGCAATGCCCACTCATTGTGAGGAGGAGCGACGACGACGACGGCGCTGTTCCGCCCGAACCCGGAGGGCCGATGGAGGTTCCAGGGCGGGGGAGCACAACGGTGGCGGTTCTCTGAAACGCAACGGACCTTTCCTACGACCGTTTCCCGGTGGAACCTCCATCGGAGATGGTAACCTTATTCCTGAGACAGGACACTAGTATCCGCTCCGAGCATCCAGCCCCGCTTCGCGCCGAAAAATGGCAACCCTATTTCTGAGACAGAACACCAGCCCCCCGAAATCTCACTTCGGAGGATTGAATCCATCTCATTGCACGCCAGTCCGCCCGATCGTTCGCAGCCTCCAGAGGCTTTCCACTCTAGTGCTGGCTTTTGCGGTGTGTTCCCTTTATGCGGACGCACAACAGCGTCCCTTGCAAACCGAAGACCCCACCATCTTGAAATCGGGTCGCGCCTCGGTGGAGTTCGGGTTCGATTTCCTGCAGGACGCCAAATTTCCGGTCTCGGGACTACGAGGGGATCAGACCGGTCTGGGAGTCATGGGCCTTCATATCAGCCTGGCCGGGGTGGCGGAAGTACAGATGGACTGGACTGCGCACAACCTTCTCTCGGTTACCGAATCCACGCCCGCCCCGGTGAGGCCCCATTTGAGTTCCGGCGGGACCGCAACCAGCGACTACGGCGATCTCTTCCTTTCCACCAAGATACGCATGTTGCGCGAAGGCGGCCCCAAACCTTCTTTTGGCTTCTTCACTTCGGTTCAGGTGCCCAATGCATCCACCGCCAAGGGCCTCGGCTTGAACGCCACCCAATATCGCGGCGGCATTCTGGTGGGGAAGCACTTCGGTGAACTCCATGTCTTCGGCAATCTGGGATTGGGGATCCTGGCCAACCCCGTACTGGCGGGAGTTCAAAACGACGTCATGCTCTATGGGCTGGCCGGGATCTACCCCCTTACCTCCAAGGTCAATCTCGCCGGTGAGGTATTCGGCCACCGCAACAGCCGCCACCAAGCGCCTCTGGGAACCGAGAGCCTCTCTCAGTTTCGCATGGGACTCCAGATCCACGCCGGTGGTTTGCGTTGGGACGTCGCCGCCGTGGCCGGGCTGGCACACCACTCCCCCAAGTCGGGTATCGTGTTCGGCCTGACCAAGCAGTTCGATTCCTTCCTGTCTCCCAAGCATTAGTGTCCCGTCTCAGTTGAATCCGGCTCCCCGCTCTCTGTACGTTGGGTGGCTGTGGGTTCGGAAACGCAGCTCTAAATGCGCCGCATTCGCGGCTAGGTTTGCGCGGAATTCCAACGACCCCGGGCTGCCGTCCGGGGCTACACGAAGCCGCTGCGTTGCAGCTCTACAAGGATGGCTTGCAGGAGACGTCTCGCCGGGTAACCCACGCCAGCCGCAGCTTCGCAGCTCCCCCTTAACCCACAAAACTGCCGGCGGATAGGATTTTTCAACTGATTATCTTCGAGCGTCTGCCCTCCATATTCGCATAACATCCTTCAAGAACCCCAGCTATCACTCTCCCCTTGAGGGGGAGTCGCAGAAGCCGAGCCGGATGGCGAAGCCCGATGCGGTTGGGCGGCAAGGCTCGTCTACTGCCCGTGCGACGCGGCTTGAAACAACCGGCCGCTCAGGCTCAGACCGACGGGTGGTTCAGAGGCGGGGCGTTTCGGGATTCGAACTGTGAGATCAGGTCTTCATGCCGCAGGCTGAGGCCGATATCGTCCCAACCGTTGAGGAGGCAACGGCGCCGAAAGGGATCGACCTGGAAGCTGTAGCTCATCCCGCCTTCGGCATGAATCTGCTGCTTCTGCAGGTCAACCGTCATCCGAAAGCCAGCGGTCCCTCGAACGCGCTGAAAAATGGCTTCCACCTGCTCCTCGGAGAGCCGCACCGGGAGCAGACCGTTCTTGAAGCAGTTGTTGAAGAAGATGTCCGCAAACGAGGGAGCGATGACACAACGGAAGCCGTAGTCCAGAAGGGACCAAGGGGCATGTTCCCGAGAGGAGCCGCACCCGAAGTTGGCTCGGGCGACCAGGATGCGTGCCCCCCGATAGCGTTCCTGATTCAACTCAAATTCAGGATTGAGGGTCTTCCCTTCCAGAAAGCGCCAGTCGTAGAAAAGGAACTGGCCGAAGCCGGTCCGTTCGATCCGTTTGAGGAACTGTTTGGGAATGATCTGGTCTGTATCCACGTTGGGTAGATCCAGCGGCGCCACCACTCCGTGAACTTTCTCAAAGGGTTCCATATTCGCATCCTCGGCGACTGGGCGTCAGGACAGGTTGGGTTAAGGTGTTCCGTCCAGGTCGTATTGTCTGACATCCACCAGATGGCCTTCAACGGCCGCGGCAGCCGCCATGATGGGACTGACCAGGTGGGTCCTGCCTCCCTTTCCCTGCCTCCCCTCGAAATTGCGGTTGGAGGTGGACACGCACCGCTGGCCCGGGCTGAGAATGTCGGGGTTCATCCCCAGGCACATCGAGCACCCCGATTCACGCCAGTCGAATCCGGACTCCCGAAACAAATGGTGCAACCCCTCCTTTTCAGCCTGCCATTTCACCTGCTGAGATCCGGGCACCACCATGGCCTGAACTCCGGAAGAAACGCGTCGCCCCTTGACGAAGCGCGCCGCCGACCGGAGGTCCTCCAGGCGCGAGTTGGTGCAGGATCCGATGAAGACACGATCCACCGCAATGTCGACCAGGGGCGTGCCCGGCTTCAAATCCATGTATTGCAGAGCTCGCTCGGCCGACTTGCGTGCATTGGGATCATCGAACTCCGCCGGGTCGGGAACCCGGGAATCGATGGGAGCCACATGGCCCGGATTGGTGCCCCAGGTGACCTGTGGACTCAAGCCGGAGGCCGCGATGTGGATGCTGTCGTCGAACTCCGCTTCAGGGTCGCTGGCCAGGTGTTTCCAGCCGGCAACGGCCGCTTCAAAGTCCGCCGGAACATACTTTCGGCCCCGGAGATAGTTGAAAGTCGTGTCGTCCGGGGCAATCATCCCCGCCCGTGCTCCTCCCTCGATCGACATGTTGCAAACGGTCATGCGCTCTTCCATGGTGAGCTCTCGGATGGTTTGCCCGGCGTACTCTATCACCGACCCTGCCCCGCCGCTGGTCCCGATACGACCGATTATGGAAAGGATAATATCTTTTGCCTCAACACCATAGGGTCGCTGGCCTTCCACCTGGACCAACAGCGTTCTGGGTCTGTCCTGGAGTAGACACTGCGTGGCCAGAACATGTTCCACCTCGCTGGTGCCGATCCCGAAGGCCAGCGCTCCGAAGGCGCCATGGGTCGAGGTGTGGCTGTCTCCACACACCAGGGTCAACCCGGGCAGCGTCAGGCCGAGTTCCGGACCGATGACGTGCACGATGCCCTGGTAGGGGCTGTTCAGGTCGAACAGGGTGATCTCGAATTCCCGGCAGTTCTCCTCGAGCGTCTGCACCTGTTTGGCTGCAATGGGGTCCCGGATGGGCAGTTGGCGGTCCGTGGTCGGGATATTGTGGTCCATGGTTGCGAAGGTGAGGTCCGGTCTGCGAACCGGCCGTCGGGCCAGTCGAAGTCCCTCGAATGCCTGCGGAGAGGTCACCTCGTGCACCAGGTGCCGGTCGATGTAGAGGAGACAGGGCTGGCCCGGCTCTTCACGGACCAGGTGGGCTGTCCATATCTTGTCGAACAGGGTCTGTGGCTTCATGATTCAGTAACTCCTCACCAGCAATTTCTGACCCCCATTATAACCGGTACCAGAGCAGCCTAATCGGAACGGACGAAGTGCCCGGACCGGCCGCCGGACTTTTCCATCAGGCGGATGTTCCCGATCTCCATGGTTCGGTCGATGGCCTTGCACATATCGTAAATGGTCAACGCCGCTGCCGACACGGCCACCAGGGCTTCCATTTCAACCCCGGTCTTCCCCTCGGCCAGGGTGGTCGCTTCGATTTCCACCCCTTCGTCGTTGACCATGAACTCCAGTTGAACGTGGCTCAGTTGCAGAGGATGGCACAGAGGAATCCACTGTCCGGTGTTCTTGGCCGCCATGATCCCTGCCAGCCTGGCTGCTTCGAGGACATTGCCCTTGGCCAGCCGGTTATTGTGGATTTGGGCGATGGTTTCCGCGGACGCCCTGACCTCACCCCGGGCGCGAGCCCTGCGTTGGGTGACGGGCTTGGAGGAGACATCCACCATGCGCAACCTGCCTGCATCGTCGAGGTGAGAGAACTGGCTCATGCTGTAACTCCTCCCCACGTCAAGAAGAAAATCACAGGGTCCGCGCTTCAAAATTCACAACCGGACAGTCCTCTCATGGGCTCGAACAGCAGCGCGTCAGCCTCCTGGCCGGGAAGCAGTTCCCTGCACTCCAAGGGAACCACCACCAGTCCGTTGGCCTCCGCCAGGCTGAAGATGTCCGCCGATCCCTTCCAGGACACGGGTCGTATGCAGATGCGGCCGGAGTCGAGGGTAACGGTTGCCGGCAGCAAAGCCGTGCGTCCTGATTTCTCCAGAATTTTTTCCTGAACCCGCCCCCTCACCATATTCAGGGCTCCGGCCGGCAACCCCTGCAGGACCTTTAGCACGGGAGACACAAAAAGCTCGAAGGCCACAAAAGTCGACACGGGATTGCCGGGAAGACCGAAAACGAATTGCTGCTCGCGCCTCGCAAAAACCGTGGGTTTTCCGGGTCGCATGCTCACCGCTTCGAACAGGATTTGAATACCGAGTTCCTCGAAGACCTCCTCGACCAGATCGTATTTCCCTGCCGAAACGCCACCGCTCACCAGCAGAACATCGCTCTCCAGACCCAGGCGAATTTGCCGCCTGAGCTGTTCCATGGTGTCTCCGGCTGTGGCCAAGACTCGGGGCACGCCACCATGACTCACCACCTGGGCGGATAGAGAATAGGCATTGGAGTTGCGGATCTGCCCCGGACCGGGTTCCTGATCGACGTCGACCAGTTCGTCCCCGGTGGCCAAAATGCTGACCTCCGGACGCCCAAAAACCTGAACCCGTGCCTTTCCTACCGCGGCCAGGCCTCCCACCTCCAGAACACCCAGGCGGGTGGCGGGCGGCATCAGGAGTTCGCCGCACCTGCGTTCCGAACCTCTGGGGGCGATGTTGGCTCCCGAAGGAACCGATCGAAGCACAGCCACTTCATCCTTGGGCAGGCTTTCCGTATGCTCGACCATGACGACGGCGTCTGCGCCCTTGGGCGCCGGCGCCCCTGTCATGATTTGAATGGCCTCTCCCGATTTCAGAACCCGGGTCGGGACCTCCCCCGCCTTAATCTCACCCACACATCGGAGCCGGGCCGGCAGCGGATCGAGATCCCGGGACTTGACGGCATATCCGTCTCGCATGCTGCGATCGAACGGCGGCTGGTCTGTGTCGAGGTGTACCGGCTCGGCCAGGACCCGACCTTGTGAGGCCGGCAACGACACCACTTCCGTGGACAACCGGCCGGGCCGGATGGAGCCGCAATGGTCCAGAACGATTCCCCTGGCGGCCTTGACGGTCAACATTGAAGAAACTCCAAGTCAGCAGTTGGTTAGTGCGGATTGGCGGGCACCCCAACACAAGATCAGGTGACGCCGCACGGGTCGACTATTGCCGAGAGGGTAACTGAATTCCCATTGAAAACCACCCTCTCTCCCCGATTTGCGCCCCTATGATACAGGGCTGGCAGTGCCTCCCGGAATCAATTCTTGGCTCCGGGAGGTATTGCGCCACTGATCTATTGTTCCCCATCAGGCCCAGATTCCTTGTGCGACCGTAGGGGCGCCCCTTGTGGGTGCCCCTTGTGGACGTCCCATGCGGAGATAACCGGGCGAGCGCCGACAATGGGCATCCACAAGGGTTGCCCGAACAGTGGGGCAGCATGGGACACGCTTGCGCCGACTCGCCCGCCGCGCTTGGCGCACGGTCCGAGATCGGGTATGCTTCAAGGCCGGAACTCGTCCAGCAACCGGGTTGAAACCCATACCCGGGAATTTCCGGTGAGTCCTTTGATCGACTGCCCCTCCAGCCGCGGTCCATTGCAACAGGCCATGGGGAGAGTCAGACCTTTTTGGGACCAGAATCGGATTTTTCTTTCCCAGGTCCTGTCCAGTTTCGGCACCGTGGGAGCCATCGCCCCCAGCTCACCGCTTCTGGCCAAGGCAATTGTCCAACCCCTTCAGGACCGGCCGGAACGCCCCATTGCGGTCCTGGAAGTGGGAGCCGGCACCGGGGTCTTCACCGCCCGGATCCTCAAGTCTCTGATCCCCGGAGACCGGCTGGACATCTACGAGTCGAACCCCAGGTTCTGCCGGTATTTGAGTCGCTTCCTTCAAAATCAGGACCTCCACGCCCGGGGCGTCCGATGCAACCTCCACAATGCCGACGTGCGTCAATTGGAGCAGGCACGGCCTTACGATTTCATCGTCTGCGGACTTCCCTTCAACAGTTTCGATGTTCAGACGGTCGATGAAATCCTGGAGATCCTGATGAACCACCTGACCGCCAGGGGCGTGTTTGTCTATTTCGAATACTCCCTGTCCCCCGGCGTCAGGAGCCGCTTTCTCAAGGCCGCGGACCGCGACCGGCTCCGGAAGGTCAACTCGAGGATTGGCAGGTTTGCCCGACAACACCAGTTCGACTGCCGCCAGGTGTGGTGGAATCTCCCGCCCGCCAAAGCCCGCTATTGCCGCAAAGGCTCTGACGGCAGCGGTTTGCCGGAGATGAATCGCGACAAGGAGCCAGTGGCACCGCTTGTCAAGAATTGATACCGCTCCAATAAAAGCGAGGATAGAAACCATGCAGTCTCCCAGAACAATCTCCCTCTCTTCCAGACCCCTTGCCATGATTTTGGCGGGCGTGGTCTTGTTCGCCCTGGTTTTGTGGACGGGGTCCACCGCTGCCGCGGCGCCGGTTCCCGTGCGGCCGCAAGACTCCAGCCTGCCGGAAGGAATGGAGCGGGTGACTTCGGTCGAAGGAATCACCGAATACCGCCTGGACAATGGGCTTCGGATTCTGCTCTTTCCCGACCCCTCCAAGCCCACCATTACCGTGAATATCACCTACCTGGTGGGATCCCTGCACGAGAGTTACGGTGAGACCGGGATGGCCCACCTGCTGGAGCACCTGGTCTTCAAGGGCACTCCGCGGCACCCCAACATCCCGCAGGAACTGACCGAGCATGGAGCCCGCCCCAACGGCACTACCTGGTTCGACCGGACCAACTATTTCGAAACCTTCAGAGCTACCGACAAAAATCTGGATTGGGCACTGGATCTGGAAGCCGACCGCATGATCAATTCCTTCATCGCCAAGAAGGACCTGGACAGCGAAATGACGGTGGTCCGCAACGAGTTTGAGCGCGGGGAAAACAATCCGGTCCGCATCCTGATGCAGCGCACGCTGGCCTCTGCTTTTCTCTGGCACAACTACGGCAAGTCCACTATCGGCGCCCGCTCCGACATCGAAAACGTCTCCATTGACCGCTTGAAGGCTTTCTATCGCAAGTACTACCAGCCCGATAATGCCGTCCTGCTGGTGGCCGGAAAGTTCGAGGTCGCCAGCACCCTGGCCTTGATTGCCAAGAAATTCGGTCCCATTCCCCGCCCGACCCGACGACTGCAGAAACCCTATACCTCCGAGCCCACCCAGGATGGCGAACGCACGGTAACGCTGCGTCGGGTGGGCGACGTGCAGTTGCTGATGGCCGCCTACCACATTCCAGCGGGATCCCACCCCGACTTTGCCGCCCTGGATCTCCTGACCCATATCCTCTCCGATACACCCTCGGGGCGTTTGCACAAGACACTGGTCGAAACCAAGAAGGCCAGCCGAGTCTACGGCTTCAACTTTCAATTACACGACCCGGGAGTTGTGCTGTTGGGCGCCGAAGTGCGCCAGCAGGATTCGCTGGAGCAGGCCCGGCAGGCCTACCTGAGCACGGTCGAGGACATCCGGCGGGAACCGCCCAAGGCTGAGGAGGTCGAGCGGGCGCGGACGCAACTGCTGAAGAACATCGATCTGGCTCTCAACGACGTGAATCGAGTGGGTTTGAGCCTGAGTGAATGGGTAGCCATGGGTGACTGGCGCCTTTTCTTCCTCCATCGGGACCGCATCAGAAAAGTGACGCCTGAAGATGTGCACCGGGCGGCGTCCACTTATCTGAAGTCATCCAACCGAACCCTGGGGCAATTCGTCCCCACCGAGGATCCGGACAGGGCCGAAATCCCCCAACGCCCCGACGTCGCAGCCATGCTCAAGGACTACAAGGGGGACGCCGCCGTCGCCGCGGGTGAGGCATTCGATCCGTCACCCGGTAACATCGAGTCTCGAGTGCAACGACTGTCGATCGGATCCAACCTGAAACTGGCGCTGCTTCCCAAGAAAACGCGCGGGAGCACGGTCGTCGCCAACATAAGACTTCATTTCGGCAACGAGAAGAGCCTGATGCATAAGAACATCATCGCGGGATTGACCGGATCGATGCTCATGCGAGGCACGGCGGGGCGCACCAGGCAGGAGATCCAGGATGCACTGGATCGGCTCAAGGCGACAGGCCGCGTCTCGGGAGGCGCGACCGGCGCCTCCGCATCGATGGAGACTGTCAAGGAGAATCTTCCCGAAGTCCTGCGGCTGGTCGGGGAAGTGTTTCGCCAGGCTTCCTTTCCGGAAGGGGAGTTCAACACGCTCAAGGAGGAACGACTGGCCGCCATAGAGCAGCAGATGAGCAATCCCCAAGCGATTGCCGCGAGCACCTTTGCGCGCCACGGCAATACTTATCCCAAGGGGCATGTCAACTATTCGCCCACCTTTGACGAGCGAATTGACTCCATCAAGTCTGCAACTCTGGAGGAGGTGAAAGGATTCCACCGGGACTTCTACGGCGCCTCAGACGGAGAAGTGGCCATATCGGGGGACTTCGAAACCGACAGCATCGTTGAGGTCCTGAAGGAGATCTTTCCCGATTGGAGCAGCCCCGGTGCTTACCAGAGAGTTGAAAACCCCTATCAGGAAATCGCCCCGGCCAACCGTTCGGTAGAGACGCCCGACAAGGCCAACGCAGTCTTCATCGCCGGAATGCCCCTGGCTGTCAGCGACAGCCACCCCGACTACCCGGCGCTGGTGTTGGGCAACTACATGCTGGGCGGCGGATTTCTCAACTCTCGCCTGGCGGTGCGCATTCGCCAGAAAGAGGGGCTCAGCTACGGGGTTCGAGCCTATCTGGAAGCGCGAGCCAAGGACGAGCACGGTGCCTTCAGCACCTGGGCGATTGCGGCGCCGCAAAATATCGAAAGAGTGGAAGCGGCCTTCCGGGAGGAGGTTGAGCGGGCGCTCACCGACGGGTTCACCGCCAAGGAAATTGCGGCAGCCAAGTCGGGGTACCTGCAGTCCCGCCAGGTGAGCCGATCTCAGGACAACCGCCTGGCCGGCACCATGGCCAGTCGCCTTTTTCAGGGTCGAACGCTGGCCTGGGACGAGGACTTCGAGCGGAAGATCGATGCTCTCACCGCGGACCAGATCCTATCCGCCCTCGGACGCCACCTGGACCTGGACAAGATGACCATCGTCAAGGCAGGAGACTTCGCCGCGGCTGCCAAGAAGTAGAACTGCCTCGATTAGTTCGGAGGCTGAAGCCGTCGGGAGTGATTGGCGGCCATCCGGGAGGTAGTGTCGTGCAATGCTGGAAATGCGGCATGTCCATTGATCTTGATCCTGGTAGCAGGATCTCGAGAAACGACAGTTGCGACCAATGCCACAGCGACCTCCACGTCTGCAAGAATTGCAGCTTCCACGATCCAACCGTCCACAATCAATGCCGGGAGACCCAGGCTGAATGGGTGAGCGACAGAGAGCGGGCAAACTTCTGCGACTACTTTTCACCCGCCGAGACAAGGGCCGGCGCCTCTTCCGGAACCGCAGCCCTCGACGCCAGGTCGGCCTTTGACAGTCTGTTCAAGGATTGACCTTGTGTCGAACCAGTTGAGGGGTTATCCACGAAGGGGCACGAAGAACCATGAATGGACACCAAATATTTGAATTATAAATTTGCTGCAATCCGCCTGAAATCCACAATTCTTGACTCACCTGTCCGTGTTTCTTCGATTCAAGAGATCTTGAAACCAATGTAGCGAGTCATTCCCCAAGGACACGAACTCACGCCACGGGGGCAAGATTTCAGACACATTTTGGTGCCGCTTGCCGTTGAAGCAGGTCTATCTGTTATCGAGTCTATTCGTGTTCATCCGTGTCCATTCGTGGTTCGCCTGTATTGACGACCGGCTCTTTATCCTCGAATGATCCGCACACCGGGCTGGGCCCACCTGAAACGGCAATGACCGCGGTCAGTTCAAGAGGACGGAAGCATCGCCGGGCCTGTGTGCTGATCAGTGGCGGGCTGGATAGCTGCGTTCTGTTGGCCCACCTTGCCGAACAGGGCTGGGAGCTCACACCCCTTTATGTCCGGGCCGGCCTGGTCTGGGAAAGGATCGAGCTGATATGGCTCCGGAGGTTTCTGGCCCGACTGAACTATTCCGGAATCCAACCCCTGAGGCAGCTCAGTCTTCCGGTCGAGGACACCTACCAATCCCATTGGAGCACCACCGGCCAGGCCGTTCCGGGAGCTCATTCCGAGGATAGCGCCGTCTATCTGCCGGGCCGCAACCTCCTTCTCCTCTCCAAGGCCGCGGTCTATTGCTCGCTTAACCGGATCGGCGTCATCGCTTTGGGGCTGTTGAAGGGGAACCCCTTCCCCGACGCCACCCCGGCCTTTCTTCGCGGTTTTGAACGTTTGGCAAGCGACGCTCTAACCCATCCACTGGAGATTCTCACTCCGTTCAGAAATCTCTCAAAAACAGAGGTGGTCCAACTGGGCACGGGGCTGCCCCTGGAGTTGACGTTCTCCTGTATCCGCCCGGTTGGGGAAAAACACTGCGGCGGTTGCAACAAGTGCGCCGAGCGCCGGCGCTCCTTCCTCGAGGCGGGCGTGCAGGACCGGACCGATTACCACCGGCTGCCCGGATTGGAGATCCGGGCGGGCTCCGTCCGGGGGGATCAGGCGGACTGAAACCAAGCCGGTCAGGTTCCCTTCCCCAGCAGCACAATCGGAATGGTCTTCAAGGCGATCTTGACGTCCAGCAGCAGGGACCAGTTGTCGATATAGTGCAGGTCCAACTTCATCCACTCGTCGAAATCGATCTCGTTTCTGCCGCGAACCTGCCACAAACAGGTAAGTCCCGGTTTCATCCGAAGCCTTCGACGCTGCCAGCGCTGGTAGTTTTCCACCTCTCGCGGGAGTGGCGGGCGCGGCCCCACGAAAGACATGTCTCCCTTCAGGATGTTGAAGAGCTGGGGAAGCTCATCCAGGCTGAACTTGCGCAGGAGGCGGCCCACCGGCGTGCAGCGGGGATCCTTGCCGATCTTGAAAACCGGTCCCGACATCTCGTTGAGATGTTGCAACTGCCCCTGGGCAGCTTCGGCGTTTTCGACCATGGACCGGAACTTGTAGAAGACGAACTCCCGTCCCCCCAACCCGCAGCGGACCTGCTTGAAGATAATCGGCCCTCTTGAGGTGACCTTGATCGATAGTGCGATCAAGGCAAAGAGGGGCGCCGTCAACACCAATAGGCTGCAGGCCAGCACCAGGTCGATGCCGTTCTTGACCAGGAGCAGGTAGTCGTTTTGGGGCGTGGTGGTGAAGGTCAGCAGGGGCAGGTCCTGCAAGGCCTCCAGGTAGACCTTGGACGTCACGTGGGGAAAGAAGCTGAGCATGACCCTGGTCTTGACGCCCTCTTCCTCGCACAGGAGAAAGATTTCCTCCAGTCCCGCCAGGGCATCCTTGGATACCACGAAAATGACTTCATCGACGGTATGCCTCTTGATGGCCTCGCCGAATTGGGAGAGCGGAATCCTGGGATAGCCTCCGAGCCGGGAATCGGGCGGGGTGTCGGGAGATTCCGGCACAATGCCGACCAGGTGATACCCCCAGGCCTCGGCTTCCTCCAGAACGGTCGCAACCCGTGCGGCGCGGTCACCGCTGCCCACGATCAGGAGATTCCGGTCTCCCGACACCAGACGGCCGAACCGGCTGACCCCCCTGGCCGCATACAGTCGGAAGGCCAGCAGGAAAAGCAAGTTGACCAGAACGAATATCAGGATGAAGGGCCGGCTGATGAACTGGTATTTCAGCACGAAAATGGCCGCGCTGATGAGGACCCCACCCAGAAAGACCAGCAGCGCCGTTTCCTTGACCACACCCAGCCTGTCGCTGGCCGAGAGCGCCGGCTGCTGCTGAATCAGTAGAGCCAACCCGTTCCACAACAGGACCACCACCAGCAGCAGTCCCAGGTAGTCGCGGAGGGGAAACAACTCTCCGAAGTAGGCCAGGGGCAGATGGTCTCGAATCACATAAGCCAGCAGGAAGGAGACCACCGTGACTGCCGTCTCCACCAGGGCGTAAACCAGCCGGGCGATGCGGTACTTGCGCTGCATCATGGGTCATCGCCTCCCCTCATCCCCGAGACCGGCACGGTCCGCCAGTCCGGAACTCGGCTCAATGGACAAGGATGGCCGGGTCTCCCCATCCGGCAACCTGCCCGATCACGTCTGCGCTGGGGTAGGTTCGCCGCAGCCGAGCCAACAGGGGCTCGATTCTCTGTTGGGGAACCGACATCAGGATGCCGCCCGCCGTTTGAGGGTCGAATAGCAGGCTGATCAGCTCGGACTCGATGCCTTCCCTGAGGGCAACTCCCGACCCTACGAATTCCCGGTTGCTCGTGTCCCCGCTGGTCAGCATCTTTTGCCTCGCCAGCTCCCAAGCTCCCTCCAGCAGCGGAACCCTTGCCGAATCGATTTCCAGGCTCACCCGGCTGGCTTGAGCCACTTCCCAAAGGTGCCCCAACAGTCCGAAGCCGGTGACATCGGTGGCACAACGGAGGTTAAAGTCACGCATGGCCAGAGCTGCCGCCTCTCCCGGCAGCAGCATGGTGCCCACGGCGGCCTCGGCAACCGAAGACGATGCGGTTTGAAACTTGATCCCGGTTGAGATCACTCCGGTCCCTATGGGCTTTGTCAAGACCAGCAGCTCCCCGGGTCGGGCAGCGGCGTTGGTGGTCACCTGATTCGGATGGATGGTGCCGGTCACGGCATAGCCGAACATGATCTGCTCATTATCCACGCTGTGGCCGCCCAGGAGGGTCACCTTGTGTTGTGTCAAGACATCCAGCCCCCCCCGCATCACCTCCGACAAGATGGCCCAGTCCACTCCCTTCTTGGGGAAACAGGTCACTGAAAGAGCCGTTACCGGTGTCCCGGCCATGGCCCAGACATCGCTGAGGGAGTTCAGAGCGGCAATACGTCCGTAGTCGAAGGGATCGTCGACAATCGGAGTAAAGAAGTCCAGCGTCTGAACCAGGGCCAGATCGTCCCGGAGACGAAATACTCCCGCGTCGTCGGCAGTGTCGAAGCCGACCAGGAGATCGGGATTCCGAGGTTGTCGGGGTAACTCACTCAACACTTGAATGAGCGCCTGTGGGGCGAGCTTGGAAGCTCAACCCGCGCAGGACACCATCTCTGTGAGTCGCTTGCGCATGCACGCCTCCGGATTGCTGGAAACCACCAAAATCGCCCTATTATGCCACGCATCCGCCTCGAGTTTCCGATCACGGACCCGGGATTACCCAAGTTGGGGGAGATATCCAAAGCTATGCCGGGCATTGTTTGGGGGTACGCCCATGCTCCCTGGCGGTGTCCGTTCCGCAGAGAGTCATTGCCGAAACGCCGCGTTTGCCCTCCATCCGCTCGACTGCGGGCTCAATCTCCTAGGTGGCGATCTCGCCGGTTCCGTTCCCCCCACCGGTTCGACTGCGGGCTTCGCTTTCGGGGCGCCGCGTTGGCCCCCCTCCGGCTCGGCTGCATGCTGCGGCCTGGTCGAAGGGACGCCGCGTTTGCCTCGCCGACTCCCCCTCAAGGGGGGAGTGATAGAGTTCTACCGGAAGCCTTGTGCTGGCCTCAAGTGTGCAATCCATTCATGGTTTACACAATAAACCGCATACATGGTTTACACGGCCAGTCTTCTTTATGT
>JAPPDF010000051.1 GCA_028875575.1 Acidobacteriota bacterium | reverse complement strand
GGGAGTGAAGCCGGGAGTGCTCCTTCGGTCGGGCTCCGCCCTCCCTGCGGAGCACTCCCGCTCGTTGCCCATCGCCCCCCTTGGAGATATGCTTAGCCCTACATAAAGAAGACTGGCCGTGTAAACCATGTATGCGGTTTATTGTGTAAACCATGAATGGATTGCACAAGACAAGGGCTCCGCCCGTAGTCGAACCGGTGGGGGGGACGGAATTAGCAAGGTCGCCACTTAGGAGCTCCAGCCCGCAGCCCCAATAGCCCAACCCGAGGCCTGTTTTCAGTTTACCTTGCCCTCCGACTGGTTTATTTTTGCTCATTGGCCAGGATGGAGAGATCCAAATTCCGGCGTTTCAGGGGCGCGGATGAATCTACCAAAATCGCACAAACCGGGCAGTGAACGGTTGCCAACCCAACCGGGCCGCTCCTATCGGCGGGGGATGGCGCAGCTGCGATGGCGCCACTTCAACGGAATACCCGCGCTGGACCTGGCGGCCCAACACTGTCGTTTGGTCGATCTGAGCCTGCAATCCCTGCTGGCACCGAGCCGACTCGCGGCTCCCGGCAGCCCCGCCCGGAACCGGAAAACCTGTTGGCTGGCTCTGGGCGCTTACGGCAGTCTGGAACTGACTCCCTATTCTCCGCTCCGGTTGTTGTTGACCGGATCGATTGGAGATGGAGAGGCAAGCCAGGTTCTGGAGGCCACTCGATCCCGGATGGCGGCGATGGGAATTCACGGCGAAGTGGTTTGTCTCAGTTCCCGGGAGTGCCTGCGTCGATCTCAGACGGATATGGGCTTTTGCCTGGAGCTGCTGTCCTCCCGATGGTTGGGTGGGGCCCGGTCAGTGGGGTCCGATCTGCACCAGCGGCTCCGGTCTACTTTGGTCAAACGTCCTGTCGTCTTTCTCTGTGATCTGGAGGACCACTACCGGCAGATGCTGGATGGTGGAGAATCGAGTGTTTATGCCCTGACGGCTGGTCTGGAACAGGGGCCGGGCGGGTTGTGGTGCTGCCGGGCGCTGTTGCAGTCCTTGAGGCTGCTTGCGGGAACCGGTGACCCCGTTCGGATGCTGGAAAAGGGAGGGATTACGCCCGGGGAGTGGACCCAACTTCTGGCGATACGGGAACGTCTGCTGCAGATTCAAACTCATCTGCATTTCGTGGCGGGGGCGGCCGAGTCGGACCTGTTGGGCGAGGCCGGAGTTCAAACGGCCCGATTCCTGGGATTTCACGATTCTCGTCAGCTTCCGGCGCTGGAATTGCTGGTGAGAGACGTTCTGAGGCGAAAAAGGAAATTGGCGGCCCTCTTTGAGGGTTATTTGGGGCGCAACAAGGCGGCCTTTCTGAAAGGAAACGAACCCTTCAAGTCTCAATATCTCAGGTTGGTTTCTCAACCGGAACAGGGGAGCGAAGAGGAAACGCCGCAACGCTGGATGAAGGTTTTTCACCTGAGTCAAATGGAGCCGGAGATCATGCAGCCTCCGATGATTTCACGGCTGCGGTCCCAACTGCACCAGTGGCCTACTCGCTTTTGGCGGGTTCCTGCCATGCACGCCGACTTCCGGGTCATCCTCAAGAACAAGGGAAGGGTGGGACCGGCGCTGCGGCGAATGCGCGACCTTGGATTCCTTGGCCGTTACCTGCCGGAGTTCAGCCGCCTGGACTGTCTCCCCGGCATTGCCCGAGGCCGCAGGTATTCGATCGATGAGCATACGCTGCGGGCTGTCGATCGCCTGGACCTGGTGGCCAATTCAACCGACGCGGGACTGAGGGATTATCGAGGCTTGCTGGAACAGGTGGAGGACCCTTCAATCCTCTACCTGGGTCTGCTCTTGCATGAGACCGGCTCGAACGGGCCGGATCAATTGTCCGGCAATGGCCAACCCATGGCGGTTCGCGCCTTGCAGCGCCTCAATGCGTCGCCGGAAGACCGGGACAAGGTTCTGATGCTGGTGACAGAGCAGACCCTGCTCGCCCATGTATCGCAGAGGAGAGACTTCGACGATCCCCAGATTGTCCAGGAGATCAGCTCGGTGGTGGAGACCACCGACAATCTGAACATGCTGTTGCTGCATACCTTTGCGGACTTGACCTCGGTGGATGAGACCGCCTGGTCGGAAAGAAATCGATTCCTGTTGTGGTCCTTGTATTTCAGAGTCATGGACCGTCTCATGTTCGGCCGGGAACTGAGCGGGGCCGAACACGCCCGGGTCGCCGAGATTCAGCGCGGCGTCCTGGAGCAGCTGGCCGGGGAACTGTCGGTCGACTCGGTGCTGAACCATTTTTCTTTCCTTCCCGAGAAATATGCCCTCTATACGCCCCTTCCCCAAATCGTGGCCCACGTTCGTCTTTGTGAGAATCTGAAGGAACAGCCTTTGGCAAGCGAGTGGGTTGCCAACCCGGATGGCGGTTACTACGAACTTCACCTCTCCACCCGCGATCTGCCCGGGCGTTTTGCCCAGATCACCGGAACCCTTACGGCCCTGGGCATCCGGCTGTTGAGCGCCCAACTCAATACTCGCGAGGATGGCATCGTGATCGATACATTCCACGTGAGCGATCTGGGCAGCCAACTGTTGATCGATGACGCCGGGCGGCGCCGTGTGAACCAGGTACTTGCCGAAATCATCCTGGGAAAGACCCGTCTGGAAGACCTGCTGCGGGGCCAGCGGTATGAAGTTCGTGCCGAGCCGGGCGGTGCCACCCTCGCTGTGGCTCCCCGGGTGAGAATCGACAACGACATCTCCGCCCACAGTACCGTGATTGAAGTTCAGGCCCAGGATAGCTGGGGATTGAGTTACCGGATCGCCGGAATTCTGGCCGAACTGGGACTCAATATCGTTTCCGCCAAATTGGCAACCGAGCGGAATTATGCCTTTGACGTGTTTTACGTCCAGACGGAAGGCGGTGACAAGGTCGTGGATGGTTCCAGGATGAGCCAGATTCTGGAGAGGCTGCGCCTGGAAGTGAAGTCGCAGGCACAACCGTTCGCTCGAACCCCGGTCCTGGATCGCCCCGGGAGAGCCCAGGGCTCGCCGACGGATTCAGCTTCTTGAGAACTGGTCGAAGAAGTGGGCAATGCTCACGATGCCGGTTTGATAGTTGCCCAGGTCCAGTCTTTCGTTAGGGGCGTGGGCATTCTCATCGGGGAGCCCGACTCCCATCAGCACCGAGGACAGGCCCAGAGTCTCGGCCAAGGTGGTCACCACCGGAATCGATCCCCCTTCCCGCACGAAGACCGGCTTGGCGCCGAAGCCTTTCTCGAAGGCCCGGGAGGCTGCCCGGATGGCTGGATGGTCGATGGAGGCCAGCCAGGGGTTGCCGCCGTGCATGCGGGTGAGCGTGAGTTCTACCGAGCCGGGAGTGACCGTTTTCAAGTGTTGTTCGAAGAGGTGGGCTATCCGATCCGGATCCTGATCGGGGACCAGGCGCATGCTGATCTTTGCCATGGCCGTGGCCGGAATGACGGTCTTGGCTCCCTCGCCGGTGAAGCCTCCACACAGGCCGTTGACCTCCAGCGTGGGTCTGGACCAGATTCTTTCCAGCGTGCCGTATCCCTTTTCGCCGAAGAGCTCGGGGGCGCCCACCTCCTGCCGGAATCGTTCCTGGTCGAAGGGCAGTCGGGACAGCTCGTCTTTCTCCCGATCGCTCATGGGGGCGACGTCGTCATAAAAGCCAGGGATCAGGATGCGCCCCTCGGAATCCTTGAGCGAGCTGATGATGTGCGCCAGCGCGAAGTTGGGATTGATCACCGTCCCGCCAAAGGAACCGGAGTGCAAGTCCTGGCTCGTTCCCTTCAAGTCCAGTTGAAAGTAGGTCAATCCTCTCAGCCCGTAGCAGATGGAAGGAATTCCCCGATCGAACAGGGGAGTGTCTGAAATGAGAGCGACATCCGCTTGCAGCAGTTCCTGGTGGCTTTGGATGAAGGCATCCAGGTGGTCGCTGCCGACTTCCTCCTCTCCCTCGATCAGGAGCTTGAGGTTGACCGGCAGAGTCCCCTGAGTCTTCAGGTAAGCCTCGGCCGCCTTCAAATTCATCCAGACCTGGCCCTTGTCGTCGACGGCTCCCCGGGCATAGAGCTCACCGTCTCGAACGGTCGGCTCGAACGGTCCCGAAATCCAGAGTTCCAGGGGATCGACCGGCTGGACGTCGTAGTGTCCATAGAAAAGCACGGTGGGTCTGCCGGGCGCCCCCAGCCATTCCCCGTAGACGACGGGATGGCCCTCGGTTGGAAAGACGACTGCCTTCTGCATTCCGATGCTCTCGAGCTGGTCTTTCAGGAACGCGGCGCAGCGCTCCATGTCGGCGCGGTTCTCGGCGTTGTTGCTGATGCTGGGAATAGTCAGGAATTCTTTCAGTTCCGCTATGTAGCGATCCCGGTTCCGGTGGATGTAGCGCAGGACGGATTCCATCAGCGTCGCTCCTTTGGGGCTTGTATTGTACCACTCGGAAAAAGGAATTTGCCGAGCGGGGAATCTGGGCTACACTTCCACCGGCAAGCCACTGATTTCGGGGCACGGCAGCCACCCGAGGTACCGATGAAAAAGGGATTTCAATTTCTGGAGAAGCACTACACCCTGTCCATGGAGAGCTGGGTGGAGGTCGATGGGAAATTTCACAAGTTTGCGGGGAAGGTCCACAATGGACGAGCCACCTGCAAGGGGCATTTCAAACTGACCCAGCTTGCCTTGGAGAAAGCCAACCAGATAGCCAAGGACAACCAATGGCCCCTGGACCGGGTCCTGGTCGAGGGATGCATCCAGGTGCTCAAGGCCGAACTCTACATACGGGAGATCTCCGACGGGTTTTCCTACGTAACCGACCACCGCTTTTTCGAAGATCTGTAGCCCGACAAAAAAGAATATCCGCCGAATTTGGGAGGCGAAAAGGTCCGGGATATCCGGAGGTGGGGACGCGTGTGTTCATCCGCCTCCGGCCGGTGTGCTGAAACTACTCGTAGCGGAGCGCTTCGATGGGATCCAGCGCGGCCGCTTTGTGGGCCGGATAGTAGCCGAAGAAGATTCCGATGGCGGCTGAGAAAAGGATCGAAATGATGACCGAATTGATGGAGATCACGGTGGGCCAGCCCAGCCATAGAGGGATGCCTACGGAAACCGCCACTCCCAGCAGCAGGCCCAGGATCCCTCCCAGCAGGCACAGGCCGATCGATTCCGAGAGGAACTGGATGCGGACATGGCTGGGTCGTGCCCCGATGGCCATGCGGATGCCGATCTCACGGGTGCGCTCCGAGACCGCCACCAACATGATGTTCATGATCCCGATCCCTCCCACCAACAGGGACACGGAGGCAATGACCGCCAGCAATCCCCCCATCATCCGGTTGGTCGCTTCCGCCGCTTCTCCAATCTCGCTGAGGTTGCGAATCATGAAGTCGTCGTCCTGAAAGGGACCCAGGCGGTGCCGCTGGCGCAGCAGGGCACGAATCTGCTCTTCGGCCGCGTAGGTGGCCCGGGAATTGACTGCCTGTACCAGGCCTGACTCCACGTGGAGCGCTCCCCCCAGAAACTTCTTTTGGACGGTGGTGTAGGGAACGATGATGACGTCGTCCTGGTCGCGGCCCCAGGAATTGTATCCCTTTGCCTTGAAGGTTCCGATGACTTGAAAGGAGAGATTCTTGACTCGAATGGTTTGTCCAACGGGGTCGCTGCCGGCAAAGAGCTCCTGCCAGACGGTGTTGCCCAGCACGGCCACCCGGGCGGCCGCCTTGACCTGGGAATCGTCAAAGAAACTGCCTTGCGCAATGGTCCAATTCCGCATGTCCGGATACAGTTCGTTGTATCCCTCGATTCGGGTATTCCAGTTCTGGTTGCCAAATACCACCTGGGCCATCGACCTGGCGCTGGGACTGACCGCCTTGACGGCGGGACATTCGTTCAACATGGCATCGAAATCCGCGGCTTTCAGGGTATTCATGGTTCCGGAGGCACTGCGAACACCCCAAGAGCGGCGGCTGCCGGCCCTCACCCACACGGTGCTGTCCCCCAGGCTGGCGATTTCTTCCTGAATCTGCCGCCGTGCGCCCTCACCCAGACTCACCATTGCAATGACCGCCGACACGCCGATGATGATTCCCAGCATGGTCAGGGCCGAACGAACCTTGTTGCGGTTCAGGGCCTTCAGGGAAATCTTCAGGATCATCCAGTAGTTCATGTCAATGCTCCGGTATCCACGGCGATCGAGACCTGGGAGGAAACCCTCGGTGGGTGTTGTGGTCAGGTCTTCTCATCCCTCAGGATCTGACCGTCTCGCATGTAGATCTGGCGTGATGCATAGTTGGCGACTTCCTGCTCATGGGTCACCATGACCAGGGTGATTCCTTGTTCCGAGTTCAAGCGTTGGAGGAAGGCCATGATCTCTTCCGAGGTCGCCGAGTCCAGGTTGCCCGTGGGTTCGTCGGCCAGCAGGATGGCCGGGCGGTTGACCAGGGCCCGGGCCGCGGCCACTCGCTGCTGCTGTCCTCCCGAGAGCTGGTTGGGAAGCGCCTTGGCTTTCTCGGGTATTCCGACCACCTCCAGGGCCTCTTCGATGCGAGCGGCCCGGTCCGCCTTGGATGTCCCGGAATAGAGCATGGGGGCTTCCACGTTCTCCCAGACCGAGGTCCGGCTCAGCAGGTTGAAGGTCTGAAAGATGAATCCGATGTTCTGGTTGCGAATGTCGGCTCTCTGGGAAGGGGAGAAGGTGGAGACGTCCACGCCATCCAGGCGGTAGACGCCGCGGGTGGGACGATCCAAACAACCCAGAATGTTCAGCATGGTTGACTTGCCCGATCCCGAGGCCCCCATGATGGCTACGAACTCCCCACGGGCAATCTCCAGGGAAACCCCGCGCAGGGCCTCGACCCGGATCTCTCCGGTGTCGTAAATCTTCCAGACCTCGTGCAGGGCGATGACGGCTGCCCCGTTCCGGTCCAGCGAAGGCGTCTTTTCGGCCAGGGAGTTGATGAGATGTTGCATGGGCTAGCGGCCCCCGCTGCGTCGACTTTGCTGACTTCGTTGTGGTGCTCGTCTGCGGCTTCCGAACAGCCCTCCGAACGGGGAGGAGGTACTGCTGGCTCTGGCCCGGCTCTCCATCTCTCCGGTGATGACCTCTTCCCCTGCCTCCAGGTTCCCTCCAAGAATCGCCGTGTCCCGGCCGTCGGTGATCCCGAAGCGGACCCGGCGCGGTTCGGGTTGACCCTCCGCATCGAGGACCCACAACACCCCCCGGCGAGACTTCGCTTTTTCGGCCTGAGGGAACCGGATCTTCAAACCGGGATTGATGCCGTACTGGGTCTGAATGGCAGGTGCGATGACCGTCCTGGCGCCGTCGCCAGCCGGTCCTCCCCGACGCATGCCGGGCCCGCCCCCTCCGAAGGGTCCACCTCCGCCCCTTTGAGCCATGCGAGCCCGAATGGCCCGCATCCGCTCCGGATCCATGCCGCGTCCGCCGAAGCCGCGGCCTCCTCCTCCCTGTGCCATCCGGGCCCTCATGGCTCGCATCCGCTCCGGGTCCATGCCGGACCGACCGCTGGACCCTGCCGGATTCTCACCGCCTTCGGAAGAACCAGCTCCTGCCGAGTCCTCTCCCGATCCGGGCGGGCCACCTCCAAGCATGGCCCGAACCTCCTCGGGCGTCTTGTCCGACGGCTGGTAGCGCAGAGCCACGTTGGCCACCTTCAGGACGTCCTCGGCGCTGGCCACGGTGAAGGTGACGGTGGCCGTCATGGCCGGCCGCAGCTTCAATTGGGGGTTGTCCACGTCGATCATGACGTTGTAAACGACCACGTTGGTGGATCCGGCCGCCTGCTGGGCGTCGGTGCTGGAACCCGGAAGCTTGGAACTGAGGCGGATTTCGGAAATTTTCCCCTGGAAGTTCTGTCCGGGGAAAGCGTCGACCGTGAAATCGACCTCGGCCTGTTCGGAAATGGCTCCAATGTCGGCCTCGTCGATTTGAGCGATGACCTGCATTTTGGCCAGGTCGTTGGCGATCAGGAACAGAATGGGGGCCTGGAAGCTGGCCGCCACCGTCTGGCCGATATCCACGCTGCGTTCGATCACCACCCCGTCGATGGGAGAAGTGATGTTGGTGTAATAGAGGTTGACCTGGGCCATCTTCAATTCGGCCTTGGCCTGTTTGACGTTGGCCAGAGCCTGTTCCTTTTGGGCCCCGGCCGATCGAATGGAGGCCTTGATCTGGCTGATCTGGGCTTCGGCCTGCAACAGGCGCGCGGCGGACTGATCATGGCCGGCCTGGGCCGTTTCCAGGTCCCGTTCAGGGATGAGGCCGTCCTCGAACAGTCCCTTGGCTCTTCGCAGCTGCCTGCCCGCTTCCTGTTGGTCGACTCGCGACACCTGAAGATTGGCCTCGGCGCTCTGGAGTTCGGCTTTGCGATTGATCAGATTGGCCTCCGCGTTTTTCACCGCGGCCTCCGAGGTCGCCAGGGAGGCGGCGGCGCGGTCCCGCTGGGCTTCGAAGTTGGCCGGGTCGATGATGGCCAACGTCTGTCCGTTCTTGACCACGCTGTTGAAGTCGGCGTGCAGCTCCTGGATCCGTCCGGAGACCTGGCTGCCCACCTGCACGGTGACGACCGCCTGCAGGGTTCCGGTCGAGGTGACGGTCCTGCGGACGTCCCCGCGCTCCACCGCCACTTTCAGGTAATTCTCGGCCGGATCGTCGTCCCCGCCACCCCAGACCAGATAAACGACGGCGATCAGGACAACCAGCCCGACGACAGGGAGAACCAGATTACGTTGCAGTCTCATGAACCTCTACCTTTCCAGGATGCTTCACCACCATCGAATCAAACTAAACAACGCTGGCCCCCGGTGGCCGGTTTCAACATTTTTGTCCGGGTGATGCAGTGGCGGCCAGGCCGGGTTGGCGGCCCTGAAATCCGTCATGGTCGATGTGTATCGTCACCGGAACGAGGGGCTGAGCGGGTCGGTCCCTGCTCGGCGCCGGAAGACCGCTTGGGCTGCAATCGGCTCAGCACTTCTCCCAACTCCCCTACTTCAATCGGTAGACCCTCCCGGATGGCGATCCACTGGTGGGAGAAGGGCGACACTCGACCTCCGGGCGTGAGGATGCCCACCAGGTTCAGCGGGTCTGCCGCGGGGACCAGCACGGTGTCGCTCCCTGGCGCCCGGTCCCGCCGCAGCGCCCGCAGGGTGTCTACTGCCTCCGGGAGGGCAAACTGTTCACCCACAAAGCCACTCACGAACCGCCCTCCTCGAATTTCACCCCGAGCCTCCATCCTCCGGTAAATGCTCAGCAGGACTCTCCATCGGGGTGCGTGAGGCTCGCGGGTCATGAGTTCCCGGATGACGATGCCGTAGCGGTGCAGAAGCTGATGGGCCATCCGGGTGGCGAATTCTTCACGATCCTCGTGGGGAGGTGGCATCCGACTGACGGACGCGTCCGGTTGGGGAGCTTCGCCGGGCGGATGGTCCGAAAGATGGGGATGCTGCGGCTGCAACAGAGACCACCGGCCCAGCGGCAGCAATCGGCCGGGGGCGTTGCCTCCGCGAATGACTCGCAAACGGTGCTCGGGTCCGCGCCGCTTCTGGTTCGGCAGCAACAGGACCCGCAGCCCGGCCATCCCGTCTCCGGTGACCAGACCGCGGCTCACCAACTCCCACAGCCCATCCTCCACCTCGGCGGTCAGCCTTCCGGTACTCCTGGAAATGTCCGACAGGAAACAGGCTCCCCATTGGCGCAGCGCGTTGGCGACCTCCACGGCCACGGGAGACAACCCCGGAATGCCCTCCAGGGAGAGGGGCCTCGAATCCAGCAACCAGGTGGAGTCCTGTCGGGTGAAAAAGGCCAGAGGAGCCGAGCGGCCGGGCTTGGTTCGAGCGTGGCTGTTTTTGGCTGAAGGATCCTCCGGGTCGAATGCGGGGGGTGGAGAGAACCGCAGCCGGCCCCAGGCGACGGTGCCGGAAAGACACAGGGCTTCCAGGTCCTCGGGTCGATAGCCGGCTATTCGCTTGGGCAATATGTCGCGCTCCCAGGCCGGCGCCGGAAGCTCCAGCCCCTGCAGTTGCTGCAACACCTTCAGCAGGCCCTCCCGGCCATGGAGTTGAGTCCCGGGCTCCAGGTGCTGCCAATGCAGCAGGAAGCGGATGAATTCGGTGGTGCTGGCCGGCTCGATTTCCCGGCGCAACCGACCGATCGTCAGGCGGTGGATCCTTGCCAGGATCCGCCGTTCGCACCACTCCGTGTCGGGACCCGGTTCGTCGGCCGAGTGGAGGCCTTTCTCACTTGCGACGCCTGAAGTCGAAGTGACCACCGAGGAGGGGGATCCTGCCGGTGCGGGCAGACCGGGCCCGGCACGGAAGCGGCCCCGCAGAATGGAGCCGCCGGCCTCCAGGGTCACCAGGGCGAGTTGGACCATGGAGCGGGGCAGGCCGAGTCGGTCGGCCAGCTCTGCAGCCGTGGCCGGTCCCAGGCATTCAAGCCACTCGCGCACCAGGAAGGCGGCGATCTCCTCGGAAGTTCCGGGGAGTCTGCTCGTGGTCGAAGATGCCGACGGCAGAAAAGGCGAGCCGGTTTCGCAATCCCGGGCTCGGCGCTCGAAGGAGGGGTCTGCCTGGGTTTCGGGAACCAGGCGCTTCAACCAGGACAGTCTCTCGGCGGCCACGTAGGCTTGCTGGCGGAATCCTGCCGGATTGACCCAGAAAACCGGCGCCGCGCGATTGGATTCGATCAGATCGTTCATGAATTCCCGCCAGCGGCCAACCGCTTCGGATGGCAGAACGACCAAGTTGAGGAGCAGGTCGTGCAGTTCTTCCCGGTCCCTGATATCCGGCCACAATTCCGCTACCACCCGCTCAACCACCTCGGCGTCCAGGAGGGAATCGGCCTGGATGGCGTCGGTCTCCATCCGCCGCAGGGAGACCGCCCGCGCCCGTCGTTCCTCCAGGGGAGCGTCATCCAGGAAGGCATAGGGATTGGCGTTGAGGATCTCGTGAGACATGGGTGAGGGGGCGGGTGTGTCACGCCCCAGGAAGCGGATCTCTCCCGCCTCGAGGCGGCCAAGGACCTCCAGAAATCCTTCCAGGTCCAGCGGCTCGTGCAGGCAATCGTGCAACGTCTGGTTCACCAGAGGATGGTCCACCGGCTCCACTGGACCGGGGGCGTTGTCCTGACAGGCCAACTGGGCCGGGAAAACGGCGGCCAGCAGATCCTCCGCCCGCATCCTCTGAATCGGCATCGGCACCCGGCGTCCCTGCTGGAACCGCAGCAGCGCCAGGAAGCGGGTGGCGTTCCAGCGCCAGCGATTTCCGAACATGGGAGAGGCCAGCACCCCCTGGATCAGGTCTTTTTCGGTTCGATCGGATCGCACCATGGAGGACACGCTTTGCAGGGGAAAGCTGTGCTGTTCTCCCAGGGAAATCACCACCCCGTCGTCGGTGGCTGCCGCCTGCAGCTCAAAATTGAAGGAGACGCAAAATCGCTTTCTCAGGGCCAGTCCCCAGGCCCGATTGATGCGGCCTCCAAACGGAGTGTGCAGCACCAGCTGCATGCCCCCCGATTCGTCGAAAAAGCGCTCGGCCACTATGGTGTGCTGGGTGGGAACCTCTCCCAGGGCGGCCCGGGTCTGGGTGATATAGGAGACCAGTTGTTCCGCTCCAGACCGGTCCATTCCACACTCCCGCGACAACCACTCGATGGCTGAATCGGTTTCACGGTCCAGCAGTTCCGCCAGCTTGCGGCGGAGTTCCGAGACCGCTTCGGACAGTTCCGCCGTGCGGGCCGGGGCTTCCCCCACCCAGAAGGGAATGGTGGGAGGTGCGCCCTGAGCGTCCTCCACGCGGAGCTTGCCGGCTTCCACCCGACGGATGCGCCAGGACTGGTTCCCGAGCAGAAAGATGTCTCCGGCCATGCTCTCAATCGCGAAATCCTCATTGACCCGCCCCACGAAGATGCCTTCAGGTTCCTGGATGACGTCGTAATCGGCCGTATCGGGAATGGCTCCCCCACTGGTGATTGCGGAGAGGGCGGCGTTCCTGCGAGGCCGCAGGCGGCGGTGGACTCCGTCGCGGTGAAGGTAGGCCGAACCACGGCCACGGCGGGTCGAAATCCCTTCGGAGAGAATCTCCACCACCTCCGCAAACTCCTCGGGGGTCAGGTCGCGATAGGGATAGGCCCTTCGGCACAGTGTCCAAAGTTTCTCCTCGGCAATCTCTCCGCCGGCGACAGTGGCCACCATCTGCTGAGCCAGGATGTCCAGAGGCTTTTCGGGGATGTGGACCCGATCCAACTCTCCGGCGCGGACAGCCCGCACGGCTGCGGCGGTCTGCAGCAGCTCATCCCGGGTAAGAGGGAAGAGGAGGCCCTTGGGAACGGTGTCCAGGCCGTGCCCGGAGCGGCCGATTCTCTGCAGCAGGCTTGCAATGGAGCGGGGAGCCCCGACATGGCAAACGAGGTCGACGTGACCGATGTCGATGCCCAGTTCCAGCGAGGCCGTGGCTACCACCACCGAAATGGCGCCGGACTTGAGTCGCTGTTCCGCCGCCAGGCGGCTCTCCTTGGACAAGCTGCCGTGGTGGGTGGCGACCTGGTCTTCTCCCAGGCGCTGGCTCAGCTTGTGGGCGACTCGTTCCGCCAGTCGGCGGGTGTGGACAAAGACCAGGGTCGACCGATGAGCCCGTGATTCAGCGGCAATGCGCTCATAGACGGCTTCCCAAAGCTCCAGACTGGCGATGGGACCAAACTCCAGGTCGGGAATGGCAATGGATAACTCAAGATCACGCTGGTGGCCGATATCCACGATGGAACAGGCCACCCGACCCTTGGGCTCGAGGCCCGCAGTGCCAACCAGCAGGCGGGCAATGGCGGAAACGGGTTTCTGAGTGGCGCTGAGCCCGATCCTCTGCAGGCGCCGGCCGGCCAGATGGTCCAGGCGTTCCAGGGACAAGGCCAGGTGAGACCCGCGCTTGTCGCCCGCCACAGCATGGATTTCGTCCACGATTACCGTGCCGGCTCCCCTCAGGTAGCCACGACTCCCTCTGGCCGTGAGCAGAATGTAGAGTGACTCGGGAGTCGTTATCAGAATATGGGGCGGTCGTCGGAGCATGGACTGCCGTTCGCTGCTGGGAGTGTCTCCCGAGCGAACCGCCACTCGAATTCCCAAGGGACCCTCGCCCTGTTTTTGGGCGATGCATCCGATTTCCTCCATGGGGAGCTGCAGGTTCTTGTGGATGTCGTTTCCCAGCGCCTTCAGGGGCGACACGTAGACCACGTAGGTGCGGTCTTCGAGCTTGCCGCTCAAAGCCGCCTTTACCAGCCTGTTCAGGGACCACAGAAACGCGGCCAGGGTCTTGCCCGATCCGGTTGGAGCGGCGATCAGCGTATCTCGTCCGGCCATCACCGGAGGCCAACCCTTTTTTTGGGCAGGGGAGGGGGCAGCGAAGTGTTGACGGAACCACTGGGCCAGGTAGGGGTGAAACCCCCGGGGCAGGGGACTGCGGGGAGGAATGCCGGTCTTCATCTCGATCCCTCGGTAGAGCCGGAGCAGGGCGGCCGGGTGATCTGCCCGGTGGAATCCGCCACTCGGATCCGATCCCGCAAGGCCTCGAACTTGCGCCGGCCGATTCCCCGGATGATCAGGATTTCCTCGACTCTCCGGAAGGGGGGATTCTTGGCGCGGAACTCCACAATTCGTCGAGCCAGCACGGGCCCGATGCCCGGCAGCGATTCCAATTCCCGGCGCCCGGCAGAATTGATGTCGAGTCGGTTGCCCGGTTCAAGAGAATCGGACGGTAACGGAGTCTGCTCCTGTCGAACGGGTGGTGTCGACCCGTTCCCGGCTTGGGAGGCTTGCCACCGGCAGCTCTCCGAAACCACCAAACAGGACAGGGCGATTCCGATGCCGCTCAGCCATCCCAACCGAATTGCCACGCTAGCCCGCATTTCTCACCAGGGCACGCCCAGCGCCGTGTGTAACCGCAAAAGGTACCAATCAGACCCATGAGGTGCTGAAAATAGATGGACTTTCATCTATGAATCGAGCGGCCTGGTGAGAAATGCGGGCTAGGGGCCCCGGTTCTTCAGATTGGCAATCAGCCGACGGATATCGCCCAAGCCCTTCCAACCGACGTAGAGCACCAGAAATCCATACCATAGGATACAGAGCCAAGTCAGACAAAACCAAACAGGATGAGAGGGAAGCATTGGTTTAGTCCAGTCCCCGCTCCAAACGACGGGGCGGAAATACGGGGTGAAGCGAATCGTTCGAGGGTGAATCAGGGGCCTCTTACCAACCCCGGAGACTGGGCCCCCCACCGGCTCGGCTGCGGGCGGAGCCCTTGTCTCACCGACTCCCCCTCCAGGGGGGAGTGATTGAGGCCTGCACAAGGCTTCCAGTAGAACTCTA
>JAPPDF010000050.1 GCA_028875575.1 Acidobacteriota bacterium | reverse complement strand
CTCGGGAGCGAAGAGCGTAGCGGTCACTACGGTCGAGCGAGCATGGATGCGCTGTGGGGAAAAGGACAAGCCAGGGCGCGCCCAGCACCGTGTGTAGCCGCAAGGCATCACATTCGGACCAACAAGTTTCCAAAAATAAACGGACTTTCATTATGAATCCAGCGACCTGGTGAGAAATGCGGGCTAGCCCCTCCGAAGCCCATTGGCCGAGAAACCGTACAGGAACCGTGCGGCGGGAGACATGCGCCGGGCTCGCTCAGGAGAGATGCTGCCGCGGTAATCGGAAAAGGGTTTGATCCAGGACCGCTGGTAGAAGGAAATGATTGCGCGGCGCGGTCGTTCGGTGGAGTTAGGGCCTATCCGGTGCCAAGTGCTGGCCAGCCAGATCGCAACCGCGCCGGCCTCACCGCACAGAGCCTTCTCCTCGGCCCGGTCGCCCCGTTTCCAGCTTGGCTTGCTGCGGGTCAAGTGGCTCCGGGGAACGATCCGGGTCGCCCCGTTGGCCGCGGTAAAGGAGTCGATCATCCAGGCCACCTGAAACCCCAGGGGAAAATCGGGAAGGGGCTCGGGCATTTGAGTCAAGGGGTTGTCCAGATGCCAGGGACCGCCCGGCGTTCCCGGACCGATACTGGTGGCGGTGACGTCACCCAACACACAGTCTCGTCCAAGCAGCCGATGGGCCAAGCCGAGGACCACGGGATGCTCGACCAGCGCATCCGCGAGGTGGGTCTTGGCCGGCAGATTGCGCACGTACTGCGAGCGGTCGTGATCGAAGAGATTAGGGATGTGCATGAAGGTCTTGTTGATTTCCCGAGGTCCCACGGGCCAGGGCGTATCGCGGTTCTCGGCCCGTGTGTGGCGGACACGCTGCATCATTCGGGCCAGCTCTTCCCGGCTGACCGCGTAGGATTCCGCCAGGTAGGATTCGATTTCCTCGTCTCCGGGATGAACCGGTCCATCGCCCGGAAGGTAGGGAGACTGGCGTTCCTGCTCCGCCAGCCTGTCAATGTGGCTGCGCCACTCCGTCAACTGGTCGGAGTCCAGCAGCCCCTCCAGAACGACGTAGCCCTCTCCTCCCAACTGTTGTGCGATTCGAGTCAGATCGAACCGGCCTTGCGGATCCTGGATCATCGAAACCTCATCGGGTTCAGGTTCGGTCGAACCGTATTTTACTCGAAGGAACCGGTCTCCGGCAGCCCCCCGGGGATCGCGGGCTCAATGGGCCTTCAGCAGTTAGGACCGGTTTCGGTGTGTTATATTAAGATTTTGTAAAGAAGAACCCCAACCGGGCACCAGGCAGCGGGCGGCGGCCCTGCTGGGAACCTCCCCGGGCTTTCTCCCCATGAAGACGGGCATTACATTGAAGAACAAGGACATCCGCGGCTTCGCGGCGGAGTCGGCCCTCTTTTGGGTGAGAGCCATGTTTTCCCAGGCTGCCGGCACTCGAGAGGGGAAGGATATCGAGCACCTTCACGATATGCGGGTGGCCTCCCGCAGGCTGCGCGAGTGCTTTCGGGTGTTCAACGCCTTTTATGCTCCCAGAAAGCTGAAGAAGGTTCTTTCATCGGTCAGGAACATCACCCGGGTCCTGGGACGGCCCCGGGAAACCGATGTCAACCTCAGTCTGCTGGCGGCCTACCAACCCGGACCGTCACCGATCCTGAGCACCACCCATGAGTACCTGCTGGAGATTTTTGAATTTGAACAGGCGCGCCAGCGGCGAAAGATGCTCAAGCAGGTGGGCAAGATCGACCGGGGCGCCCTCGAAAACATGCTGAGCCGGTTTGCCGAAACCGCTCGCACGAGCCGGTCCAGACCCTCGTTGCTTACCCAGGTGGGCCAGGAACTGGAGTTCGAGGGTTTTCTCAGTATCAGCACCAGGGATCTCAGGCAGAACGTCGCCAAGATCTTCGCCTTCGAGGCGGCGCCCTCAGGGGAGGAGTACGAAGCGCGTTTGCATGAACTCAGGATCAACACCAAGAAACTGCGATACCGCCTGGAACTCCTGAATGCAGCTTACGACCAGCGGTTCGGCGGGGGGATCAGGCTGGCCAAGGATCTGCAGGACGTCATCGGTTGGGCCCACGACTATAGCGTACTGATCGTCCAACTGGAATCCCACCGGCGGTACCTGACCCAAAAAGGCAGGATGAGGTTGGCCAGGGGCTGCCAGCGAACCATCGCGGACTTCGACGCAATCAAGGCCTCCTATCTCGATCGGGTCCAACCAGCCCGCATCGGTTTTCTGCAGGAACTCTCCCGGCTGGATCTGGCGCCCGAAAACCACCTGCTTCCCGTTCCAGGCAGGATCGAGAGGCAGGCAATGTCCGGATGACCCCCGCCATTCCGACCTGTCAGCCGGCCGACGGATAACCTGCAGTATCGCCCGGCCCGGCCCCCGGTCTTACCCTTCAACCTGGCCCACATTTCTCACCGGTCATTGTGTTAGGTTCATGGCTGGGTTACACTAGCGCCGAACCCACATGCAGATCGACGAACGAAAAATTGCCGTCTTCATCGACTTTGAGAACGTGGCCATGGGTGTCCGCGAAAGTCGATACGGCAATTTCGACATCGACCTCGTCCTCAAGCGGCTGGTCGAGAAGGGCAAGATCACCGTCAAGCGCGCCTACTCCGACTGGCATCGCTACGCCGAATTCAAGAGGGCCTTTCATCAAGCCGCTATCGAGTTGATCGATGTGCCGCAGAGCCGTTACAGCGGCAAGAACAGCGCCGACATTCGAATGGTGGTGGATGCGCTGGACCTGTCTTACCAACGGGACCACATCGATACCTTCGTCCTGGTTTCCGGGGACAGCGACTTTTCCCCGCTGGTCTCCAAGCTGCGGGAGAATGGCCGCTACGTCATCGGGATGGGAGTCAAGCAGTCCTCCTCCGATCTGTTGATCAACAACTGCGACGAGTTCATCTTTTATGAAGACCTGGTGCGGCCCTCCACCGAAAACACGACCCTGGCTCCCAAGCTGAATGGATTGCCTCGCAAGAAAGCCGAGGCCCTGCGTCTGGTTGTCGAAACCTTTGAGGCGCTACAGCGCGAAGGCAAGGAGTTCATCTACGGTTCCGTCATCAAGCAGACGCTGGTCCGAAAGTTGCCCTCTTTCAATGAGGCCTACTTCGGATACCCGAGCTTCTCCCGCCTGTTGGAGGACGCCGCCGAAAACAAGCTGCTCCAGTTGACCAAGGACCAAAAGAGCGGCGGCTATATCGTGACTTTGAGCGGGGATGGCACCGGGACTGAGGCGCCTTCCGAAGAAAAGGCGGAGTCCACTCCCTCCGGGGGCGAAAGCCCGCCGCCGGCCGGCAAGAGCAGTGCGCCGACCAGAACCCGCTCGTCCCGCGGTCGCCGGCAAGGTGCTCGAGAGAACGCCAGGACCGATCCTCAGCCTCCCGTTGAAACCGCACCCACCGAACCTCGGAGCGATCCGGCGCCCCAGGCCTTTACGAAAACACCCGAGGCTCCGGCGGAGAGCTCCTCCGCGGGGGAAACCGCCTCAGCCGAACAATCCACCGAGTCGTCTCCTCCGGTTGAAAAGAAAACGGCGCGGCCACGCCGGCGCTCTCCCAGGAGTCCCAGCGCCGGGAGCAAGCAGTCCACTGCCGAGGAAGCCGAGGTGCCCCCGGCAGCCGAGATCGCTTCGGCCCCACCGGAGCAGCCCGTAGAGAGCGCATCGGCCACGCCGCCATCTCCCGAGGAGGAGCAGGCTTCGGTGCAGGAGCCCTCCCCGGGGGAAACCACCGCGGCCGAACAATCCACCGAGTCGTCTCCCACGGTTGAAAAGAAAACGGCGCGGCCACGCCGGCGCTCTCCCAGGAGGCGTGGCGCCGCGAGCAAGCAGTCCGCTCCCGAGGCAACCGAGGTGGCCCCAGCAGCCGAGATCGCCCCTGCCCCACCGGAAAAGCCTGCAGAAAGCGCAACGGCCGCAGATCCCTCTGCCGCCGGGGAGCAGGCTTCGGTGCAGGAGCCCTCCCCGGGGGAAACCACCGCGGCCGAACAATCCACCGAGCCATCTCCCACGGTTGAAAAGAAAGCGGCGCGTCCCCGCCGGCGCTCTCCCAGGAGCCGCACCGCCGGTAGCAGGAAGTCTGCCTCCAAAGCGGCCGAAGAAGCTGCGCCGGCCGAGGTTCCCGCTGATTCACCGGAGCAGCCTCCGGAGAGCCTGGCGACCGCGGCGGCTCCTGCCGCGGGAGGGCGGACTTCAGTGGAAGAAGCATCCCCGGTGGAAGCGCCGCCCGCCGACGCACCCCTGCTGAGCGGGGCTGCCGCACCCACGACCGAGCCGGACTCGGACGGCGGCGCCGCCCCCAAACGTCGCAGGAAGACCACGACTGCCCGGAAGAAGACCACCCGCAGCAAAACAACCCGGAGCCGCAAATCACCGGCTCGCGACACGGAACCTACCCTTTTCTCCCAGATTGAGGATTCATCATCGGGCGCGGCCTCGTGAAGAATGCTGTCTAACCACAAAAAGCACAAAAGTCACAACATGTGTTCTTGTGCCTTTGGTGGCCATTCCCGGCAAACGTCCCGCTGCCGAATCTTGCAATAGGCTCCTCTAGCCCGCATATCTCACCAGGCCGCTGAGCCTACGGTAGAAAAGTGTTGGTCTTTAACGTCTTGCAGCGCTTTGTATGGAGTCTTCAGCTTACACACGGTGCTGGGCGCGCCCTGGCTTGTCCTTTTCCCCTCAGCGCATCCATGCTCGCTCGACCGTAGTGGCCGCTACGCTCTTCGCTCCCGAGCACGCGCTGAGGGGAAAATGCCTGCGCCATCATCACGCCCCCTGGTGAGAAATGCGGGCTAGTTTTCTTGGTGTCCCTTCGTCGTCCTTCGTGCCCCTTCGTGGATATCTCTTTCGCTTTTTGCTCCTTCGTGCATTGAGAGCCGCCACAGATGAGAAAAACTAAAATCGTGGCCACCGTCGGCCCCGCGAGTGACTCGGCGCAAGCCCTCCGGCAGTTGATCCGGGGAGGGGTCGACGTGTTCCGGCTCAACATGTCCCACGGTGACCACGCCTCCCATCGGAGAGTGATCCAACGCATTCGGAAGATCGCCGAGGAGTTCGATCTGCCCATAGCCACCCTGGTGGACTTGCAGGGCCCCAAGTTGCGCCTGGGGACATTCGAGGGGGGACACGCCGAGTTGGCGGCCCGACAGCGATTCACCCTCACCACCCGCAAGGTTCAGGGGAACCGGGACACCGTCACCATCGATGCCCCCTCCTTTCCCCGGTTCGTTCGCGGCGGAGACAGGATCCTGATGGACGACGGCCTGCTGGTGCTGGAGGTGCTGGAGGTGTCCCCCGAGGATGTGGCCACCCGAGTGGTTTCGGGCGGAACCGTGCGTAGTCGCATCGGCGTCAACCTGCCCGGTGCATCTCTCTCGGTACCCGCCGTCACCGCCAAGGACGAGGTGGACATGCAATTTGCGGTCGAGAACCGAGTCGACTACCTGGCACTCTCGTTTGTCCGCGTCGCCCAGGACCTGGTGCAGGCGCGAAAACGGCTGGCACGGCTGGGCACTCGAGAAGCGTTGCCTCCGCTGATCGCCAAGATCGAAAAACCTCAGGCGCTGGAAGAGCTGCAAAACATCCTGGAAGTCTCGGACGGAATCATGGTGGCGCGCGGAGACCTGGGTGTGGAGGTGCCCGCCGAACAGGTTCCCCTCTTGCAGAAGAAGCTGATCGGGGCCGCCGTGCAGTCGGGAAAGCCGGTGATTACGGCCACTCAAATGTTGGAATCCATGACCAGCCACCCCCGCCCCACCCGTGCCGAGGCCTCCGACGTTGCCAACGCCATTCTGGACGGGACCGACGCCCTCATGCTTTCCGCGGAAACCGCTATCGGCCGCTACCCGTTGGAAAGCGTCCAAACCATGAGTCGCATCGCCCTCCACACCGAGTCCGAGGCTGCGCCCTACCCCCACTTTCTGGAGAAACCGGACTTCTTCGGCAATCATACCGACACGGCCTACGCCGTTTGCCGGGCTGCCCTGTCGGCCGCCAAGCAGTTGCCCACCCGGAAAATCGTCGTTTTTACCACCTCGGGCGCCACCGCCAACATCCTGTCCAGCTTCCGGCCCGCGCAAACCATCTTCGCCATCACCCCCAGCGACGCCGTCTTCCCCCGACTGAACCTGCTGAGAGGCGTGGTCCCGGTCCTCATCCAGCAGATCGCCGATACCGATACCCTGATCGGGATGACGGACCGGATCCTCATGGAACGCAACCTGGCCACTCGCGATGAGCGCATCGTCATTGTCTCCGGTGTCATGAACGTTCAGGGCGCCACCAACATGATGAAGATCCATCGGGTCGGCGCCTGAGCCGTAAAACAGCCCCGCAGCAACGTGTTATACTGCCGCCCAACAAGACGTCAGGTTGGATCCATGCGGCCCCCGAGGGGCTCCCACAGGACAACGGAGGGATGAAGATGGCTGGCGAAATGGTGACATTCTCGAGCAACGGCGGCCAATGCCAGGGATACCTGGCCAGGCCCGGTGCGGGCGGCCCGGGAGTTGTCGTGCTTCAGGAGTGGTGGGGGCTTGTAGACCAGATCAAGGGGGTTGCCGATCGTCTTGCCGAAGCAGGATTCGTGGCCCTGGCTCCGGATCTGTATCACGGTCAATCCACCAAGAGCCCCGACGAAGCCGGCAAGCTCATGATGGCGCTGAATATCGAAGCAGCCGCTCGAGACCTGGCGGGATCGGTCGACTACCTCCTCAGCCTGAAGGAGACCCGCGGATCCCGCGTGGGCAGCGTGGGCTTCTGCATGGGAGGACAACTCTCGCTCTACGCGGCCTGCGCCAACCCCGGCATCGGAGCTTGCGTCGTCTACTACGGCATCCATCCCAACGTACAACCGGACATTCCTTCTCTGGAGGCGCCCGTGCTCGGTTTCTTCGGCGAAAAGGACGCCTTCGTCCCCCCCCAGGCGGTCCGGGAATTGGAAACGGCCCTCCGGGACGCGGCGAAAAGCGTCGACTTCCGCATCTATCCCCAACGGGACCACGCCTTCTTCAATGAGGACCGGCCGGATGTCTACCACCAGGTAGATGCCGAAGACACCTGGACTCGCATGATCCAGTTCTACCGGCAACACCTGTAGGACAGCCGCCGTGCCGGTGACATCCCCGATCAGTCTTGAATTGTCTTGAGATCGGGGTCTACCGAGAAACGGGCCGCGGTCGCCTGCCGGACGTCATCCAGACTCAGCCCTTCGGCAATTTCCACCAGCCGCAAACCCTGCGGAGTCACGTCCAGAACCGCCATTTCCGTGATGATCCGGTCCACCACTCCCACGCCGGTGAGAGGGAGCCGGCACTCGGGCAGGATCTTGGGACTGCCCTTCCGGGTCCGATGCTCCATGGCGACGATCACTCGCCTGGCCCCCGCCACCAGATCCATGGCTCCCCCCATTCCCTTCACCATCTTTCCGGGGATCATCCAGTTGGCCAGGTTCCCCTGCTCGTCCACCTCCATGGCCCCAAGGATGGTGAGATCGATGTGTCCGCCGCGGATCATGTCGAAGGAATCGGCGCTGGAAAAGTAGGAGGCGCTCTCCAATGCCGTTACTGTTTCCTTGCCCGCATTGATGAGATCCGGGTCCATTTCATCTTCCGTAGGATAAGGCCCCATTCCCAGGAGCCCGTTCTCCGACTGCAGGGTGACGCTCATGGCCTCGGGGATATGGTTTGCCACCAGGGTGGGCAGGCCGATTCCCAGGTTGACGTAGAATCCATCCCTCAACTCCCGGGCAGCCCGCCGCACGATGGCATCGCGTCTTTGGTCCGGCATGTCATTCCCTCACTCTTCGTCTCTCGATACGCTTTTCGTAGTCGACTCCTTCAAAGATTCGATCCACGTAAATACCCGGTGTATGGACGGTATCGGGATCCAGGTCTCCCGGCTCCACCAGCGCCTCCACTTCGGCGATGGTGACCCGGGCAGCCATGGCCATCAGGGGGTTGAAGTTTCTGGCGGTCTTCCGATAGACCAGGTTGCCGGCACTGTCTCCCCAATGAGCCTTTACGAAGGCGAAGTCCGCCTTGAGGGGAAGCTCCAGGACGTAGTGTTTGCCTTCAATGGAACGGGTCTCCTTGCCCTCGGCAACCACGGTCCCGTAGCCCGTGGGCGTGAAGAATCCACCGATCCCGGCCCCTCCGGCGCGGATGCGCTCGGCAAAGGTTCCCTGGGGACATAGCTCCACGTCCAACTCACCCTTGAGCACCAGTTCTTCGAAGAGCCGATTTTCCCCCACGTAGGTCGAAATCATTTTCCGGATCTGACGTTTTTCCAACAGGATTCCGATGCCGAAATCGTCAATGCCGGCGTTGTTGCTGATCACTGTCAGATCTCTGGGGCCCTGGTCCCGCAACGCCTGGATGAGGTTTTCCGGAATTCCGCACAGACCGAAGCCGCCCATCATGATGGTGGCGCCGTCGCCGATGTCGCTGATCGCCTGGTTGGCATCCCGAATGACTTTGTTCAATACCGTCTCCTGGAGCCCCTGAGGCCTGAACCGGGGCGGGTTGGTTGAGGGAGTTGCGGGGGAAATGCCCCAGTGTTGCCGGAGTGCGGAGAAGCTACGGTGGACCGGGGGAATTCCCATCGGCCAGTCCCTGTTTTTTCTCGACCTGCTCCTCCAATCGAATGCACTCGTGAATGATGGTCTCGAAGATCCTGGCCACCGCTTCGTCGGCAAGAGGCCCCCTGTTGTTGCGGACGATCCGCCCAAGGATTCGCTCTTCCCGCTGGGGATCTCTCACCGCAAGCTGCCGGAGCCGCTTGATCTTGCCGATCTCCATCACGCAACCGGAACGATCGGACAACAGGTCGACCAGCTTGGCGTCGACCTCGTCGATGCGCTTTCGCCAATCGGATATATCCATGGTCTAGCACCCTCCCTTGAGCCACCGCCCAAACTCTCCAACCCGTTGCGCCAGATCGGGCTGACCCAGATTCCGCTCAATGCAGCCGACGATGGCGCTTCCCACCACGGCGCCCTCGGCCTGTGACCATATCTGCCGGAGATGATCCGGCTCCGAGACTCCGAATCCCACAGCGACGGGAAGGGAGGTCTGCGAACGAATCTTTCGGATCAGGGACTGGACCTCGTCCGAAAGCGATTTTCGAGCCCCGGTCACCCCAGTGCGCGAAACCGCATAGATGAACCCGGAGGAGTAGGCGGCTATTTTTCGGATCCTTTCGTCGGTGCTGGTGGGAGCCGCCAGAAAAACGGAGTCCAGACCTGCAGTCCTGAGCACCTGCATGGGACCCTCCGCCTCCTCCACCGAGAGATCGGTGATCAGGACACCGTCGATTCCACGCTGTTTGGCAGCCGAGACCAGCCTCTCGAAACCATAGGCAAACAACGGGTTGTAGTAGCTGAAGAGCAACAGCGGAACCTGGGTCTGTCGGCGTAGGTCGGCCACCAGCGCCAAGCCCTTCTCCAAGGTGAAACCCCGAGCCAAAGCCCGTTCGGTGGCTCTCTGAATCACCGGACCGTCAGCCAGGGGGTCCGAGAAGGGCACGCCCAACTCGATCAGGTCGGCTCCCGTGGCTGCCAATTCCAGCACGACCCTCCCGGAAGTCTCCAGATCGGGGTCGCCCAAAGTGACGTAAGGAATAAAGACACCCCTCCCCTGTTGCCGGGCCCGGTCGAACATCTGCCCAATGCGGGTCATTTCTCAACCCATCGCCAGCGAAAGGCGCTCATCCTGAACTTCCCCACATTCCGCAAGGCGGCCTTTCGCGGATCGTCTTTCCTGCTCATTCCGAATCGGCGGCCGCCACCGTCTGGACGTCCTTGTCGCCCCGGCCGGACAGGTTCACCAGCAGCAGGTCCTCTTCCCTGAGCCGGGGCGCCATCCGCATGACCTCGGCCACGGCGTGAGCGCTCTCCAGGGCCGAAACGATACCCTCGGTTCGACTCAGCAGATGGAGAGCCTCCAGGGTCTCCTCATCGGTGGCGGAGGTGTAGCGGATGCGTCCCTGATCCCTCAGGAATGCGTGCTCGGGCCCCACCGACGCGTAGTCCAGGCCCGCCGAGATGGAGTGGGTCTTGGCGATCTGTCCGTCCTCGTCCTGCAGCACGTAGGAATAGGTCCCCTGGAGGATCCCCGGCTTCCCACCGCTGAAACGCGCCGCATGCTCACCCAGGTTCGAACCGCGACCGCCCGCCTCGACTCCCACCATGGCCACCGTTTCATCTTCCAGGAAGGCATGGAAGAGCCCGATGGCATTGCTGCCCCCTCCAACACAGGCCACCAGGGTGTGAGGCAATCGACCTTCCCGTTCCAGAATCTGCTCCCGGGCTTCCCTGCCGATCACCGATTGAAAATCTCTCACCATCATGGGGTAAGGATGGGCGCTGAGAACGGAACCGATCAGGTAGTAGGTGCTGCGCACGTTGGTGACCCAATCCCGAATGGCCTCGTTGATGGCGTCCTTCAAGGTCTGACTGCCGCTGGAGACCCCGTGGACCTTGGCTCCCAGCAGGCGCATGCGGAAGACATTCAACGCCTGCCGCCGCATGTCTTCCTCACCCATGTAGACCTCGCACTCCAGATCGAGCAGAGCGCACACGGTGGCGGTGGCGACGCCGTGCTGTCCGGCCCCGGTTTCGGCGATGACCCGCTTCTTGCCCATCCGCTTTGCCAGCAACCCCTGACCCAGGCAATTGTTGATCTTGTGAGCCCCGGTATGGTTCAGATCCTCCCGCTTGAGGTACACCCTGGCCCCGCCAAGCTGCCGGGAGAGACGACCGGCCAGCGTCAGGGGAGTCGGGCGCCCGCTGTAGTCGCGCAAAAGCCCATCAAGGTCCGATTGAAAGCCGGGGTCCCGCCGGGCTTCCAGGTAGGCCGCCTCCAACTCCTCCAGGGGATGCATCAGGGTCTCGGGCACGAACTTGCCCCCGTAGGGACCAAAGTGCCCCCGGCTGTCCGGAACTTGCCCCATGTCTTGCCTATTGGTTGTTCCACTCATTGGTTTCGTTCCGACTCCCCCCGGGCTCGACGGATCTCATTGAAGAGGGCTGCCATCTTCCGGTGGTCCTTGCGACCCGGCTCCCGCTCGATGCCCGAGCAGACGTCGATGCCGTAGGGCCGTACCCGGCAAATGGCTTCATACACATTGTCCGGATTCAGGCCTCCCGCCAGAATGACGCGCCCCAGCCGCTTGGCCGCCAGGGCCAGGTCCCAGTCAAAGGCCTTCCCGGTGCCGCCAGGCAGGGCGCCACCGGCAGTATCCAGCAAAAAGGCCTGCACGGGAAAGGCTGAGATACGGTCCAGTTCAAGCCTCGGCCCCACGCCGAAGGCCTTGAACACCGGTAGCGGCCTGATTCGCCGGGTGTAGTCCGGGCTTTCCGAGCCATGCAACTGCACCGTTCCCAGGCCGGTGGCGCGGGCAATTTTCACCACCTGCTCGGGACGGCGTTCGTCCACGAAGACGCCCACGGTCGCGACCAGCGGCGGCAGCCCTTCAATCAGCAACCTGGCCCGTTCGGGTTGGATGTATCGCGGGCTCTTGCGATAGAAGTTGAAACCCAGAGCGTCCGCACCAAGCTCGACGGCCGCCCGGGCATCCTCCAGATTGGTGATCCCACAGATTTTTGTCCTGACCTGCATGGCTGGTCTGAACCGCTCCCGTTTTGCCCCCTATGAACCATCCCGTTGTATCGGGAGGTTGTGCGGCTAAGCGAATAGTTGTCAGTGGTCAGTGATTAGTGGTCAGTGGTCAGTCTTAAAGACAGATAAGTTCCTCACGACCGGTTTGCATTAATTGAGCGACTCTGCCGAGATCGACAGATGCTTAACGTGTCTATCCAATCACTAGCCACTAGCCACTGACCACTAGCCACTGTTCAATTGACGCTGTGCACCATCAACTCCCGCAGGGCCCTGCCCGGTTGGACCGACTTCATCAACAACTCGCCAATCAGAAAAGCGTCGTAGCCGGCCTCCCGCAACTGTCGAATGTCCCCGGAAGCCCTGATCCCGCTCTCGCTCACGGTGACAACCGATTCCGGAAAATGAGGGGCAAGTTCAAGAGACGTGCTCAGATTGACCTCAAAGGTCTTCAGGTCACGATTGTTGACGCCGATCAACCTGGCTCCCACGTCCAGGGCAACCTTGAGCTCATGCCGATCATGGACCTCCACCAGGGCTTCAAGCCCCAGGCGCTCCGCCAACTGTTTCAACTTCAAGAGCCGTCGCGGCGTCAGTATGGCTGCAATCAGCAGAACGGCGTCGGCACAACAGGCAGCGGATTCATAGATCTGATAGGGATCCAGAATGAAATCCTTTCGCAGCACGGGCCGAGAGATGCTGCGCCGGACCGACTCCAGGTGTTTCGTGGAGCCCAGAAAATAGTTTTCTTCCGTCAGAACGGAGACGGCTGCAGCCCCGTTGGATTCATAGTCCACCGCGATTTCAATCGGCTCGAAGGGATCTCTCAACAACCCCCTGGAAGGGGAGGCCTTCTTCATTTCGGCAATGCAACTGACCGGACCTGTGCGCCTCAAGGCATGATATAGCGAACGGGGTCCCATGCCGGGCTGCTGCCGCCTTGCCAAGGCCTGCTTCTCGGACAAGGGGCGAGTTCTCTTGAGCTGCTGGACCTGCCGTTGGCGGGCCTTGACGATTTCAGTCAAGACGTTTCCTGGCATCGGTTTCCTCGCAAGCGAATCGCTGACCTCGGGATCCTACTTCCTCCGGGTAGCGGCCGACAGCCGCCGTGAGGGCCTCGCCCGCTTTTCTTGCCGGCTCAATCCGGGGCTTGAATCTGCCGGTTGGAGCATTCCACCAACCCCTCCAGCCTGGCCAGCGCCCACCCATGATCCAGGGACTGCCGGGCCACTTCCACAGCAGCCTGAAGCGAATCCGCGCGCCCCGACACGTAAACGCCTGCCGCAGCGTTCAGGAGCACGATATCCCGTTGGCCTTCGGTGCATTCTCCCTCCAGAACCCCCCGCAGGATCCGGGCGTTCTCCGCAGCGTCCCCGCCCTGAACCTGGTCCAGAGGCCGGCTCTGAAACCCCAGGTCCCGAGGGTCCAGCCTGTCGGTCCGAATGGCGCCATCCTTGAGCTCGGTGACCCGGGTCGGTACCGCTATCGAGATCTCGTCCAGACCGTCCTCAGCCGAGAAGATGAGGGCGTGCTCGCACCCGAGAGATTTCAACACCTGAGCGAACACCTCGGTGAGATGGGGAGCAAACACCCCGATGATCTGCCGCCGGGCTCCGGCCGGATTGAGCAGGGGACCCAACAGGTTGAAGATGGTCCGCATGGCCAGATTGCGCCGCAGCGGCGCCACCACCTTCATGGCCTGATGAAAGACCGGAGCAAACAGAAAGGTGATGCCGCAGGTCTCCAGGCTGTGCTTCAGGACCTCCTGGGGAGCATCGATTCTGACACCCAACTGGGCCAGCACGTCCGCGCTGCCGCACTTGCCGGAAATCGCCCGGTTCCCGTGCTTGGCCACCGGCACGCCCGCCCCGGCAATGACGAATGCGGCCGCGGTGGAAATATTGAAAGTGCCGGCTCCATCGCCACCGGTCCCGGCGGTGTCCACCAGGCCCTGCTGCCGGTGGTCAAGGGCCACGGCCACTCGCCGCATGCCTCGGGCGAAACCGGCGATTTCCGAGGCGACCTCTCCCTTCACCGCCAATCCGGCCAGTAGGGCCGCCACCTGCACCTCACTGAGCTGCCGGTCCAGAATGGCGGCGATCAACTGCTCGGATTCCCTCTCACCCAGAGAATTCCCGCCCTGGAATTTTCGGATTGCCTCCTGGTAAAGCGCCATTGCAGTCATGATTTCTCAAAGCCTCAAAAAGTTCTCGAGCAATTGCTTGCCGTAGGTGGTCAACACCGATTCCGGATGGAACTGAACCCCCTCGACCGGAAACTCGCGGTGGCGAAGCCCCATGATCAGGCCGTCGCCGGAGGTCGCCGAGATCTCCAGGCATGGAGGCAGACTCTCCTCCTCGACCATGAGGGAGTGGTAACGGGTGGCCGGAAAGCCATCGGGAAGGCCTTGGAAGATGGTCTTGCGATCGTGGTGGATCTGGCTGATCTTGCCGTGCATCAGGTAGGGCGCAGGAACGACGTTCCCTCCAAACACCTGGCCGATGGCCTGATGCCCGAGACAGACACCCAGTATCGGAACCCTTCCGGCAAAGCGGTCGATGAGCTCCAGCGTCACACCGGCATTGTCGGGAACGCCGGGTCCGGGCGAAACGACGATCTTCCGGGGCTTGCTGGATTCCACCCCCGAAACATCGATGTGATCGTTTCGGTAAACCGCGATCTCCGCCCCCAATTCCCCCAGGTATTGCACCAGGTTGTAGGTAAAGGAGTCGTAGTTGTCGATGACCAGAATCATGGCCTTGTCCGACTTCGCCTGGTTGACCGATCCCTTTCCGGGGAAACCGGGCAACCACAAGGGCTGCCCCTACAGTCCTTTCCCCGCCAACTCGAGAGCCTTGAGGAGGGCCCGGGCCTTGTTGAGGGTTTCCTGAAACTCCCTCTCCGGAACCGAATCGGCCACGATTCCGGCCCCCGCCTGGACATAAGCCTTGCCCTCCTTCACCACCAGGGTCCGAATGGAAATGCAGGAATCCAGATTGCCGGAGAAGTCCAGATAAAGGATGGCCCCCGCGTAGACACTCCGCAGGCTGGGCTCCAGCTCGTCGATGATCTCCATGGCTCGCACTTTGGGGGCGCCGGTCACGGTGCCGGCCGGGAAACAGGCCATCAATGCATCGAAGCGGTCCAGGCCGGGACGAAGTCGACCGCGCAGGGTGGACACCAGGTGCATGACGTGGGAATAGCGCTCCACGAACATCAGATCCACCAGCTCCACGCTGCCGTACTCGCAAACCTTGCCCAGATCGTTCCGACCCAGGTCTACCAGCATGATGTGCTCGGCTCGCTCCTTGGCGTCGCCCTTGAGTTCTTCCGCCAGGAGTGCATCCTCGTCCTCATGGCGGCCCCGCGGGCGTGTCCCGGCGATGGGACGGTAATAGGCCTTCCCCTCCGTGATTTTGACCAGCCGTTCGGGAGAAGACCCAATCACCGAAAAACCATTGAGTCTAAGGTAGAACATGTAGGGCGACGGATTCACCATTCGGAGCGACCGATAGATGGTGAAGGGATCGACGTCCACCTCTACGGTAAGCCGCTGCGAGAGGACTACCTGGAATATGTCGCCTGCCTTGATGTACTCCTTGGCCCGCTCAACGGCCTTGAGGAATCCTTCCTTGGTGAAATTCGACCGCACCTGGAGGGAGCCCTGGTCGGGGGAAGGAGCGGCAGGCGCGGGCATCGGCCGATTCAACCGGTCTTCCAGAGCTTCGATTTCCGAGACGGCCTTCCGGTACTTGACTTCCAGCGGCGCAGGTCCATCCTCGGTGAAGACGTTGGCAATAATCAGGATCTGCTGGCGAACATGATCGAAAGCCAGGATGTTGGAGAAAAACATCAGGACCGATTCGTCCAGATTCAGCTCGTCCTCTCCGGAATGTGGGATGTCTTCGATCCAGCGAACGGTGTCATAGGCAAAGTACCCCACCGCTCCTCCGGTGAAGGGCGGCAACCCCGGAACCCTGACGGTGCGGTAGCGGTCCGTGGTGTTCCGCATGACCTCCAGCAGGCGCCCTTCCCGTTGCTCCACCTCGCCGCCCCGCTTGATCTCGACCGTCTCTCCCCTGGAAGAGAAGCTGAGATAGGGGTTGCACCCCAGAAAGGAGTAACGTGCGATCTTCTCGCCGCCCTCGACGCTCTCGAGCAGAAAGGCACTGGTGGTGGCATCCTGAATCTTGAGAAACGCCAACACGGGCGTCAGCACATCTGCGGTGACCGCCTTGTGGACCGGGACGACGTTGCCCTGCCTGCAATAGGCGGTGAACTGGTTGTAGTCGGGTTCAATCATGGATGAAGGAGACCGGGAGGGACGCTTCCCCGAGGGCAGCCCGGGAGGAGCCGATGCATCTCGCTCCCCCCTCCGATGGGTGTGCCTCTTTTGGCTGCGTGGCTGGGATGCGACCGTCATTTGCGCTCGGGCGGAGCGGCCGGCCCTTTTCCGGATCTTCTGTCGAGTTCGCCCAGCACCTCTTCGAACTCGACCTCCTCGTTGGCCAGCAGCACCAGCAGATGATAGAAAAGGTCGGCGCTCTCCGCGGTCAACTCCTTCCTGGACCGGTTCTTGGCTGCGATGATGGTCTCGGCCGACTCCTCGCCGATCTTCTTGAGAATCTTGTCCCGACCCTGGGTAAAGAGATAGCTGGTGTAGGACCCTTCGGGACGGTGCTTGCGGCGGTCCTTGATCGTCTTTATCAGCCGGTCCACCGTTTCCGGGAACCGGCCAAGCGGCGTTTCACCACCCGGGACCTCGGAAACGAGCCGGTGGTGAAAGCAGGTCTCCGCCCCGGTGTGGCAGGCCGGGCCCCTGGGGTGAACCAACACCACCAGCGCATCCCCATCGCAGTCCAGATGCATCTCGGCGATCTTCTGGGTGTTTCCGGAGGTCTCGCCCTTGTGCCAGATCTCCTGGCGGCTGCGACTCCAGAAGTAGGTCTCGCCTCGGGTCAGCGACAGCTTGGCCGTTTCGCGATTCATGTAGGCCACCGTCAGGATCTGCCGGGTAGAGGCATCCTGCACGATGGCCGGGATCAGGCCGTTGGCATCGAATTTCATCCGGGAGAGTATCTCCTCGGCTTGGCTTGTTGACATGATTTCTTCCCGAAAGCTCAGCGAACCACCACTCCACGCGCCCTGAGATAATCCTTGGCCTGCTGGAGGGTGTGGGTGCCGAAGTGAAAGATGGAAGCCGCCAGGGCGGCGTGGGCGCCGCCCTGGGTCAGGCCCTGGAAGAGGTGTTCCAGAGTCCCCACCCCTCCCGACGCGATCACGGGAATCCCTACCCGAGAGGTCACGGCTTGCAGCAACTCCAGATCATAGCCCACCTGGGTGCCATCCCGGTCCATGCTGGTCAGCAGGATTTCGCCGGCCCCCAACGATTCCGCCTGCTCGGCCCAGTCCAGCGCATCCAGGCCGGTGGGCGTCCGGCCGCCATGGATATAGACCTCCCATGCGGGATTGCGGCCGGCGACGGTCCGCTTGGCGTCAATGGCAACCACCATGCATTGACTGCCGAATTTCTCCGCTCCCGCCCGGACCAGTTGGGGATTCTTCACGGCTGCCGTGTTCAGGGACACCTTGTCGGCGCCGGCCCGCAATATTTCCTGCACGCCGCCGGTGTCGCGAATCCCTCCCCCGACCGTGAATGGGATGAAAACGGACTCGGCAACCCGCTGAACCACCTCGACCATGATGTGGCGGTCATCGGAAGAGGCTGTAATATCCAGAAAGACCAGTTCGTCGGCACCCTGCCGGTCGTACCGCTTGCCGCACTCGACCGGGTCGCCGGCATCCACCAGGTCCACGAAATGGACCCCTTTGACCACGCGCCCCCGGTCCACGTCCAGGCAGGGAATAATGCGCTTTGCCAGCATAATTCTTTTCGCTCCGTCGAATCAACCGCCGCAGGCCGCCGGCCGACTGCCGCTTACTAGAAACAACCGCCGCTTCATCCTGTATCAGCGGCCTGTCGTGGGGTTCGGAGCCGAGCCTTGCCCCCCACCGCATCAGCCTTCTCCATCCGGCTCGGCTTCTGCGACTCCCCCTCAAGGGGGGAGTGATTCTTGAGGCCAGCATCAGGCGCTGGAGTATCACTCCCCCCTGGAGGGGGAGTCGGTGAGACAAGGGCTCCGCCCGCGGTCGAACCGGTGGGGGGGACGGAACCGGCGAGATCGCCACCCAGGAGACTCCGCCGGCAATCGAGCCGGAGGGGAGGCTCCATTCTCCAAGGTTCGCAAAAGACCCCTGCTTCACCCTCGCATGATCCGCTCCGTCGTCCGGGGCCGGGTGCCCCGCTAACCCGCCACCGCCGACAGCGCCTCTCCCAGGGGAAACCTCCCTTCATACAAGGCCTTCCCGACGATCACACCCTCCACGCCGCTTGACTCCAGGCGCTTGAGCCGCGACAGGTCCTCGAGGGAGGACACCCCCCCGGAGGCAATCACCTTCAATCCGCTCTCCCGAGCCATTCGCCCGGTGGCCTCCAGGTTGGGTCCCTGAAGGGTCCCATCCTTGCCGATGTCGGTGTAGACGATTCGGTCCACGCCGCGCCGTACCAGATCCCTGGCGAAGGGCAGCGCCTCCAGCGCCTCCAGCTGGTTCCATCCCCGGGTCGCCACCCGTCCCTGGCGAGCATCCAGGCCTACGATCACCTGGCCGGGGTGCCGGGTCAAGGCTTCCTCCACCAGATCGGGCCGCTCCACCGCGACCGTCCCCAGAATCACCCGGGTGGCTCCCGCGTCCAACAGTTCCCGGATGTCGGACAGGGTTCGGACACCGCCCCCGAACTGCACGGGGATGGGCAAGGCTTCAAAGATCTCCCGGGCGATGGTCCGGTTGTGACCGCCTTGGACCATGGCCCCATCCAGGTCAACCAGGTGAAGCCAGGTGGCGCCCTGGTCACACCACCGGCGGGCAGCCACCAATGGATCCTCCGAGTAGACCGTTTCGGCCTCTGCCCGCCCCTGGACCAGGCGTACGCACTTGCCACGACGCATATCCACGGCCGGGAAGATGATCATCTGAGTGCCCTGTGTGCCTTGTGGCGAACCCGGAGCTCCGGTGGCCTGGCCCTGGCCGGCATTCCTGCC
>JAPPDF010000049.1 GCA_028875575.1 Acidobacteriota bacterium | reverse complement strand
CCTTCATGTGGATTATTCCCTCCTCCTGCCTGGTGACGCTGTTCTACGCGGTGGTGGTCAGCGCGATCCGACCCCGCAGGGATCAATAGCCGTTAACCCCTGGAAGAAAGACGCTGGGGCCACCCTTCCTGGCTTCAGGGTTCCTGGTCGGCGATCAGATCGGTCAGATAGATTGCATTGGTCTGTTTGCTGATAACGAAGAGTCGGCCCTTCTCATCCACGCCAAAGCGGGCATCGCCCCGACCCTTGCCGATCGAGTCACAGAAGAGTCCGGGGGGACCACCGTCGACACTCACCGCCATCACGTGCACGGGCGCCTGAGTATTGGCTGCGTCGGCTGCCAGCAACTCCTCGAAGTCGGCGTGGAAGAAGGCACAGCAAGCCAGGTCGCCGAAGACCAGTTGCTTTTGGAAACCCGGATCTCCAGGATCGGAGACCACGAACCCACCGGTAATGGCCGCGCTTCTCTTTTCGGGAGTCCCGCCGGGAAGGGTCGGAATGGTGTGGTCATAAACGGCGGCGGGATACTCGAGTCTGGACCTGGAGGGCAGATTCAGTTCTGTTTTCGGGTTTCCTTCCACCGGACCACGGTAGCGCGTCCAGCCGTGGTTGTCTCCCAGGTCTACGATGTTGACTTCTTCGAAGTCGGTGGCGCCGATGTCGAATACGATCAAGCGGGGGCTCTTTCGGGCGTCCCTGGCGAAGCTGAAGTTCTGGGGATAGCGCAGGCCCCAGGCGAAGATCTCTTCCACATTGCCGTCGTCGTCGAGCAGGGGCCCGCCATCCTGGAATGGATTGTCCGGCGGGATGGAATAAGGGGCGTCGCCCTTCTGAAGCGGGTTGATGCGCAGCACCTTGCCGAACGGATTGTCCCGGTCCTGCACGAACTGGAAGTTCTTTAGCGCGCCTCCGGCAAAGGCGTCGCCCGCCGTGATGTAGAGATTCCCGTAGTCGGCCTGGCCCGGCCTGCTGAACGGGTTGAAGCTAATCTCGCCGATCGAGTGGACGGTAACGGCCGGACCACTGAATTCGATCCTCATCACCTCGCGACGGGATTCGGTATCGATTCGGTTGGGATCGTTCCCGTCGACGGTCCATTCGATGAGGACGTACTGACTGAGCACGTCTCCCGGCCTTGTCGCCAGTGCGGCTCCGCTGTAGTCGGGGGCGCGGGTTCCCGGCATCCGGCTCTTGTAGAAGGTGTAGAGCTTTCCTTCTCCCGGAGCACCGGCGCTGGCGTAGTCCGGATGGAACGCGATGTAGGAGAGCCCGTTGGTTGTGAAATCCACAGTAGCTTCAAAGTCGGGAACTTGAGCCGTGTTGAAATCCAGGAAGGTTTCGAGGGACTTTCCGCTGGAGGAGAAGGCATGGATCCTGCCCTCGTTGGTGCTGACGAAGATTCTTCCGGATCCATCCCGTGGGTGGGTCAGGTCGATGGCGGCTTCCGGCGAGGAGGCTGCAGAATGGGTAGCGAAGGTGGTCAGTTTCAGCACCTTCGAGGAGTCCAGGGGGTCCTTGGCCTGGCCGAAGACCAGCGCTGACCAGGAGGCGCCGACCAGGAAAGCAGCGGCAAAGAAGAGTCGTGTGGGGTGAGCGATGGCTGAGTCTCTCCCAAGACCCGTCTTTCGCCAAAAATCTTTCCTGTGGCTTGGCAGGTCGCTTTGCCGTTTAATCTTCTTCACTTGCACCTAACAAATTTTCTTGCATCGTCACAGGCTCCCGCTGCACCGGAAATCCCGATCGGAAGGCCTCAGGCCTCGGTCGGCTTCCAGCGGACCAGGCAGGCGCCCTTGGAGGGGTAGTGCCCGTAGCAGGTGAGGATGTGGCCGTCTTCGAGCAGGGTGGAGTAGAGATGGCCGGTGGCCGTGCTCAGGGGGAGGCCGTTGGAGTACTCGAAGTCGTCCAGGATGTAGCGGTGGGCAACGTCCCAGCTCTGGCCGTTGTCGCGGCTGATCACCGCCTCGCAGCCACGGCGGTAGCTGACCAGCTTGCCGTTCTCCACGTCCTGTCTCAGGATGACCGTCATGACGATGTCGCCGTTGGGCAATCGCAGCAGGTGAGGGTGGTGGCGGCCGGACTCGAAGAGCACCTTGATCGGCGACCAGGTCAGTCCCTCATCCTTGGAGATGGACACGACCGTACCCGCCAGACCCCCGTTTTTGAGGGGGCGAATCCGGGGATGAAGATCGGTCCTGAGAGCCGCCACCAGCCAGCCGTTGGCGGCCCGCACCAACGAGCCCTCGTTGGTGGCCAGGGTGTAGGTCTTTCCGCGATATTCCACCGGCCACTGCCACTGGGGCGGCGCGACCTCCTTGCCCCAGGTCCGCCCACCGTCCTCGGACCAGCGCACCATGCCGATGGAAGGCTCCGCCGGCCACTGGTAGCCGATCTGGGCGAGCCGGACGGCGTTGCCCTCCCCATCGCGGTCGACCAGGTTGTTGCTGTCGCAGGGTGAGAAGAGCTTCCCGTCCGAGCTTGGCGGCAACTCGTTGGTTTCCCAGGTCCGCCCATAGTCGCTGCTGAAGTACTGCAGGATGGGTTTCACCCGGTCTGTCTGGAACGTCAGGTTCCCCTTGCCCAGGTAGGTCAACTGCACCGGACGCCCTTCGCCTCCCTCGATCCGCCGGAAGTTGGTCCAGGTTTGCCCCTTGTCCCGGCTGAAGGCGATCATCAGCTTCTCGCAGGCAATGGGTCCCTTGAAGTCCTCACAGGTGACGTCGGTTCCGTGGGTCTGGTCGTTGTCGGTGTCCCAACTGGCCAGCAGGGCAAACTCGCCGTTGTCCATCTCAACCACTCCGAAGGCCCAGATTCCCTGTCCCTGGAGGGGATGGGGGCGGCGGCCCGGCGGGGTGTAGTGATGGAAATTGATCTCGGCCTTCCGAACCACCCAGCCTCCCTTGCCGTCTCCCTGAATGAGCATGTGCCGCTTCCAGCCCCGAGGCTCGAACTCCTTGAGCGTCCGGGCCATTTCGTCCTCTTCCCGAGGAGAAGGCCGGGCCGGCAGCGTACTCGCCATTAGCGGCGAAACCGCCGAGACGGCGCCGAGTTGCATGAGGAACGCCCGTCGAGTCGTCATGGAACAACCTCCTTCGGTGTTGCGCCTGATTGTGACTGCCTTCAGTTTCCCGGCTTCCCTCGATGGAAGCCGGTTTCAGGCGGGAAGTGGCGTTGAGCCGGAATGAAAGAGCCGTTGCGGCTGACCCAGAACCTCGGCGCATATCCCCTCGGCCGTCATCCCCGCCGGCACCTTCTCGAACTCGTAGTCGGTCGTCGGACCCAGGAAACCGGAGACATGCCTGGTGGCGCCGCTCCGCAAGGCCTCGTCGATGGGCTGGAAACGCCGCCACAACCGCTCCAGTTCCCGGTCGCTGAAACGTGAAGCCAGTTCCTGAAGCTGCCAATCGTAGACCGACTGGCCGGTCCCGTTACCGCCCGGCAATCCTCTCTGCTGGTGGAGGGCCAGCACCTGTTTGGCCAACAGGATCAGGCAGGTCCGCCGTCCTTTCTCGGGTGGGTGCAGGCGGCTCAGTCCCGCCTCGAACGCCTCTCCGTTCCCCGACAGGGCCGCGCGGAGCGTCTCCTCGATGGTGGCAAACTCGGATTGAAAGAGCCCAAACCAGTGCTCAGCCACCCGACGCTGCGGGGTCCCCTCCGCGAACCGGTTCCAGAATCCCATCGGCAGGTTGCATTGCTGGCGAGGGAAGATGTGGCCGAAGGAGCGATAGCCCAGGTGGACGGTGCGGCGCTTCTTTTCGGGGCCGTACTTGCTGCCCCAGTGCAGCATCAGGTTGTTGTAGACGACTCCGTCGCCCGGACCCAGTTCCACGGGGATGCTCTCCGGAACCGGACTGGTGGTGCCCCGCTCCCCCTGAAGGTGGGAAGACTCGATCTCGGTGCTCAGCCGGCGGTGGCTGCCCGGGACCACGTAGAGGATGTGGTCCTCGTAAAGGGCGATGTTCCACTGCACGTAGGCCGGACCGTTGGCCAGTTGATCCTCGATGTGCGCACTCAGCGGTCCATCCCGATCGGGCCGCACGTCACGGTGCCAGTTGCGGGGATCGGTCCCCCAATGCTGTCCCGGTCTCGGGGGGGCTTCCGGCGAATACTCGGGATTGCAGATGACCAGGGCCTGGTTGGAGGCCACCGCTTCCGTGGGGCAGTCGAGCACTTCGGCGCTGACTCCATGGGTGTTGGGGTGCAACAGGAACTCGAAGGCGCCAATGGTGGACGCCTCCACCTGGTCGACGATGGAAGCCCGAGGTTGGGGCGTCCGGTCCCATTCGGGGTCGCCGGCCCGCTGGCGGGCCACCACCGTCTCGATATCGCTTCGCAAACGATCCAGTTGTTCGGGGGGAACGACCTGGCGCAGGATCACGTATCCGTCAGACAGCAACTGTGCCCGTTTCGGGTTCATGCCGTTTCCTCCAGTGGGTGTGGTGGGGTGCTCCAGGCAAGGGAGATGAACTCCGGCGGCTTGCACCCCGCATGCAGTCGGGGGCGGATGCCGCCTGGAACTGTTTCTTTCCTGGCGTCTGCTCACTGAGAAAGGGTAGTTTGGCGCGTTTGAGAAGACAGGTCAAGCCATTGTGGCCTGTCAGCCGCCCATGCCCTCCACTGCCGCGGCACGACTACCGGTTCGCCCCTGTCTTTCCCCTGTTTCGCTTGACAACCGCAGGGCGATATGACACATTGCCATGTTCCCAAAGTCATCCCAAGAGGGGGTATCGGGGTGGTTTCCATCGTACCAACACTTCGAGCCTGGACCTGTCTGCATTGGTTTGGCGCACCCTGCCGCCGGTCAAGGCCTGTCCTGACCTGGATCGGCTTGGGCCTGGTCAGCCTGGCTCTGAACGGAACCGGGCTGAGCGCTCCCAACCCGGCCGATGGCGCTTCCGGCTTCGAGCAGGAGATCCGGCCCATTCTGGAGAGCAACTGCGGCAGTTGCCACAGTTCCCAGTCCCACCGTAGCGGCCTGGTCGTCGAAACCGTGGATTCGCTGCTGAAGGGCGGTGCTCTGGACGGACCGGCCGTCATTGCCGGCAACAGCAAGGCCAGTCCGCTGATGCTTCGCCTGCGGGGCGAGAGGGAGCCTGCCATGCCGTTGGGCGGCAATGCCCTGTCCGAGGAGGAAGTCGATCTCATTGCCCGCTGGATCGACGGGATGGCGGTCACTGAAGAAGCCGCGGGAAAGCAGGAGGACAAACCCGGCTGGCCCTGGACCGAGCTGAAGGAGCCGGTGGTTCCCCAAGTCAAACGGCAGGGTTGGGTGGCCAACCCCATCGACGCCTTCATCCTGGCCCGATTGGAGACGAAGGGACTGCGTCCGGCGCCCCTGGCTTCGCGCCGGGCGTTGCTGCGGCGGCTCTATTTCGGATTGATCGGGTTGCCTCCGACTCCCGAGGACATGGACCGCTTCCTCGAGGATGCGTCTCCAGAGGCCTACGCCCGGGCTATCGAGCGACTGCTGGCCGACTCCCGCTACGGCGAGCGCTGGGGACGGCACTGGCTGGACCTGGTGCGCTATGCCGACACCCGCGGCGGCGGGCTGGAGTATCCGCGCGCCCACATGTGGCGCTACCGGGACTACGTCATCCGGGCCTTCAACCAGGATCGCCCCTACGACCGCTTCATCAAGGAGCAAATCGCGGGCGATGCCTTCCGTGCCTATGGAGACGAGGGGAAAATCGGGGCCTCCTTCCTGACGCTGGGAGTGCGGGTGGAACGCAGTGCCGCCGAGGGTCGGCGCGATGTCCTGATCGACGTGGTGGATACCACCGGAGAAACCTTTCTGGGGGTCACACTGGGATGCGCCCGCTGCCACGACCACAAGTACGACCCCATACCCACCCGCGATTACTACCGTCTGGAAGCTTTCTTCGCTCCACTGACTTTCAGCGCCAAGGACTTGAAATTCACCCAGTACGAAGCCCCTCTCCAGCAGCCCGACTGGTGGAAGCGAAAGTCCGAGGCCTGGGACCGGGTGCTTTCCGAGCGCAAGAAGGCTGCAGAGGAATTCAGGGCCGGACTCAAGAAGCGGGAAGCGCCGCACTACACTTTGATGAGTCCCCAGGATCTCAAGGATTGGGTGGTTCCCGATCTCAAGCGGATGCCCTGGGCCAAGGGAGACTTCTACACCCGGGAGGAAAAGGATCGGCTGGCTCTGATTACACGCCAGACCGCCCGCTTCGCCAATCCCAGCAGCCCCGACTATTACAAGGCGATGGCCTACCTGACCTCTGACGCTCCCTTGAGAAGGACGGTGGCCACCTACATCCTGAAGGGAGGCAATCTCAAGCTGAGAGGCGAGGAAGTCAAGCCGGGATTCCTGAGCGCGATCACCGGCCATTCCGAACCGGCCAACCTGGACGGGCTGGGGCTGAGCCGCCGCAAGCTGCTGGCGGAGTGGATCGCCAGCCGGGACAACCCCTTGACGGCCCGGGTCATGGTCAATCGCATCTGGCAGCACCATTTCGGCCAGGGCCTGGTGAGGACGGCCAGCGATTTCGGCAGGAACGGCAGCGGCACTCTCCATCAGGATCTCCTCGACTGGCTCGCCTGGCAGTTCGTGGAAGGGGGCTGGAGCGTCAAGGAGATGCATCGGCTGATCCTGCAGTCAAGCGTCTATCGCCAGTCGGTGGAAAACGCGGAGAACGCGGCTTTCGAGGAGCTTGACCCAGCCAATCAGTTGCTGTGGAAGCGCAGTCCCATTCGGGCCGAGGCCGAGGTCATCCGGGACAGCCTTCTGGCCGTAAGCGGCAACCTGAACCCGGTGATGGGCGGCCCGCCCTACCTTCCGGAGGCCGAGGATGAGTGGCAGAAGCGCTCCCGGACCTGGTGGGAGCCCTCTCCCCAGGAAGACCAGAACCGGCGCAGCATCTACATGTTGCAGATGCGGTCCTTCCAACTCCCGATGATGACCGTTTTCGACGGACCCAACACCTCCGAGAGGTGCGCCGTCCGAAACGTCACCACTGTTACCAGCCAGGTTTTCTCGCTGTTCAACGGAGCCTTCGCCCACCAGCAGGCCGGGGCCATGGCGGCCCGCATTCGAAGGGAGGTTGGAGCCGATGTGGCCTTGCAGGTCAAGCGAGCCTTCCAGCTGGCCTTGCAGCGGAATCCGGACCACGCGGAAGCGGTGGATTGCCTGGCTTTCCTGCAGCCGTCGCCGCGCCAGCTCTCCCTGACCCCGGCGGCGCTAAGCGATTCCTCCGGGGCCGCCTCGGGATTGAAGGGACGGCAGGGGACCTTGCAGGAGCTCTGCCTGGTGCTGCTGAACATGAACGAATTCATCTATCTGGAGTAAAAGGCGTTCGCAAACCATGAAATACGACAGGCAATCCTCTGGAATCGGCAAGGGCCAATGGCTCCTTCGAAGGAACGGAGTTCAGCTCTGCAGCGACGTGGAGCCCGTGCCCCCCGCAAGCGACCCTGGACTGGGACGGCGGGAGTTCGTCTATCGTCTCGGCAAGGGTCTGGGATCAGTGGCGCTGTCCTCGATGCTTTACAAGGACGGCCTGCTGGCCGCTTCCAGGACCGCCGGCAACCCGCTGGCCCCCAAGCCTCCCCACCTGCCGGGCAAGGCCAAGTCCTGCATCTTTCTCTTCATGTTCGGCGCGCCCAGCCAGATGGACACCTTCGACCCCAAGCCGGCGCTGGCCCGCTACCACGGCACGCCGGTGACCCGCATTTACGGCAGCCTTGAAAAGCGCCTCTACGTGGGGAGCCCCTTCAAGTTCGCCAGGCACGGCAAGTGCGGCACCGAAGTCTCCGAGATCTTTCCTCACCTGTCCACCTGCGTGGATGACATCGCCGTGGTCAGGTCCCTCCACACTAATTCCAGCAGCCACCCGGTGGGCAGCTTCCTGATGAACACCGGACTTCCCATTCCGGGGAGCCCTTCCCTGGGGTCCTGGGCGGTCTACGGACTGGGCACCGAGAACCAGAACCTGCCGGCCTTCGTGGTCTTGCCGGACAAGCGCCGGGGAATCGAGGGAGGAGCCGTCAACTACTCCAACGGCTACCTGCCGGCCGAGTGCCAGGGAACCCTGTTGAGTTCCGAGGGAGTGCCGATTGTGGATCTGGAACCCCCGCAAGGGGTGACGCCGCAGCGCCAGGAGGCCAACATCGGCCTGCTCAACCGGCTCAACCGGAAGCTGTTGCAGTCCCATCCCTCCAACAGCGACCTGCTGGGGCGCATGAGGAACTACGAGCTGGCCTTCCGCATGCAGTTCGCCGTTCCGGAGGCCCTGGACATCGACAAGGAGCCGGAGGACATCAAGGAACTCTACGGGCTCAACCACGCCATGTCGGAGCACATGGCCCGCAAGTGCCTGATGGCCCGTCGGCTGGTGGAAAGGGGAACGCGCTTCGTCCAGATCTACTGCGACGGCTGGGACTCCCACGAGAATATCGCCTCAGAGCACCGCAAGCGGGGCCTGGAAACCGACCAGCCGGTGGCGGGCCTCCTCAAGGACCTCAAGCGGCGGGGGCTGCTGGACGAGACCCTGGTGGTCTGGGGCGGTGAATTCGGCCGCACCGCCGACAACTCCATGGACTTCTTCCGCTCCCATCCGGGCCGCGACCACAACAAGGACGCCATGATCATGTGGTTTGCCGGCGCCGGCATCAAGGGGGGCACCGTCGTCGGAGCCACCGACGAACTGGGCATCAAGGCCGCGGAAAACGTCTACCATCTGCACGACCTGCATGCCACCATCCTGCACTGTCTGGGGCTGGATGACATGCAGCTTACCTACTACCACGCCGGACGCTTCAAGCGCCTCACCGACCTGGGCGGCCGCGTGATGAAGGAAATCCTGGTCTGAGGCGGTCTCGCGCCAATCCGGACCCGGACCGCAGGTACAGCACTCCCTCTCTGTTCCCTGCAATGACTCTGCAGTTTGGCGGTCCTTTCCCGACCAGCCAGTGGGTGCCGGTACGGTATCCCGAGGACGGCTCGGCTGCTCTTTCGACCCGGGACCTACGACCACCCTGCCCCGCTGACGCGGCCTATTGGTCGCATCGAGTTGAAGCTTAAGGTAGAATCCTTTCTGAGAATTCTACCCTGGAGGCTGTGATGAGTCTCAACATCAAGAATGAAGAGGCCTGCCAACTCGCCGGGGAACTCGCCCGGCTAACCGGTGAGACTAAGACCGGCGCCATTAAGGTTGCGCTGCGGGAACGGTTGGATCGAGAGAAGCGCAGGCGTGACGTGGATGCCCGAACTCAGGAGTTGCTTGCCATCGGAAAACGTTGCGCCAAGCTGGTGGGTGAGGGGGCCTCGTCCCTGGAACATGGTGACCTGCTGTACGACGAGCGGGGCCTGCCCAAATGATTGTAGACACATCGGCGGTGCTGGCGGTCTTGTTCGCTGAAGCGGATGCGGAATACTACGCAAGATCGATTATCGAGACCTCGCCTTGCCGAATATCGGCGGCCAATCTGCTGGAAGCCGCCATTGTGGTCGAAAGCCGGAGCGGTTTGGCTGCGGGTCATGAACTCGATGTCTTTCTGGAACGGGCAGGAATCGAGCTAGTGCCGGTCACGCCTCAACAGGTGGAAGCCGCCCGCCGGGCATGGCGGCGATTCGGCAAGGGCAACCATCCGGCAGGGTTGAACTTCGGTGACTGCTTCGCTTATGCCCTCGCGGATGCCACGGGGGAGCCCCTTTTGTTCAAAGGCAAGGATTTTGCTCAAACCGACATTGAGCCTGCGTGACAGTAGGGTCAGTACCCTTCCCCAAGTATGTTTCATCATCCGCCCACTCCCCACTACGCCATTGGTTACGGCAACCGTTCCATCGATCGACTGATTGCGGTTCTGCGAAAATAGGAGATCTCCTTCCTGCACTGCAAAGATTCGGCGCCGACGGAATCGTTCTGAAGCCGGCCACGACTCCCTGCCGAGGAGGCTAGTCAAGAACCAGCCAATGAACACCGAATCCCCCAATCGTCAATCAGGAATCCGCCCGCCCTCGCCCAGCCCCCTCCACACCCTCAAGAACGTCTTCGGCTACGATGATTTTCGACCGTTACAGACAGAGATCATCGCAAACATTCTGCAGCGCCGCGACACCCTGGTCATCATGCCCACCGGTGGGGGCAAGTCCCTGTGTTACCAATTGCCGGCGCTGTTCTTCGACGGGCTGACGGTGGTCGTCTCGCCGCTCATTTCACTCATGCAGGACCAGGTGACCCAGTTGCGGCAGTTGGGAGTACGCGCCGTATTTCTCAACAGCACCCTCAGCCACGACGAATATGTATCGACCGCCGATCGGCTCAGAACGGGGGAGGTGAAGCTGCTCTACCTTGCGCCCGAAGCGCTTTTGCGGGCCGAAACATTGCGGCTGTTGGACGACTGTCGGCTGGAATGCCTGGCCATTGACGAAGCTCACTGTATTTCTCAATGGGGGCACGATTTTCGCCCGGAATATCGCCAACTCGCCTCCGTACGGGAGCGATTCCCACACGCCGTATGTGTTGCCCTGACGGCAACGGCGACGCCTCGTGTCCAAACCGACATCAGACAGACACTGGGTTTCCGCAACGAAAACGAATTCATTGCCAGCTTCGATCGCTCAAACCTTTTCATTGCCGTCGAGCCGAAGACAAACCTGCTGGGACAGACACTGGACTTCCTGGGTGCCCATCCCGATCGGTCGGGCATCATCTACTGCGCCACCCGTAGACAAGTGGACTCGCTGCACGAGGCACTGGTGGAGCATGGGTTCTCGGCATTGCCCTATCATGCCGGCCTTGAGGATGAATCCCGCAAAAACAACCAGCTGGCCTTCATCCACGACGATGTGCAGGTCATGGTCGCAACGATTGCCTTTGGCATGGGTATCGACAAGCCGGACGTGCGCTTTGTGCTCCATGTGGATCTGCCCAACAACGTTGAAGGCTACTACCAGGAAATCGGGCGTGCCGGTCGAGACGGGCTTGGGGCGGATTGTCTGCTGCTGTTCAGCTATGGCGACGTAGACACCATCCGATACTTCATTCAGCAGGGCGCGGAGTCTGAACGCAAGGGACGGCAAAAGCGCTTGCGAGCCATGGTGGATTGGGCGACCTCGGGGGAATGCCGTCGTCGTGAATTGTTGGCCTATTTCGGAGAGGCGTACGGATCGGAAAACTGCCGAGCCTGCGACAATTGCCTCAAGAGTGAAGAGGAGCAAGCTGACCTGACCCTTCCAGCCCAAAAATTTCTCTCCTGCATGGTGCGGACCCACCAGGTCTTCGGCATCAGTCACATCATCGACGTGTTGCGTGGTTCGCGGGCAAGGAAGGTGACAAGGCAGCGACATGACCGTCTCTCCACTTATGGCATTGGCAAGGAGTATTCCGCCGAGCAATGGAAACTCCTGGCGCAGCAGTTCACGCAGCAGAAGCTGATTGCTCGAGACATGGAGCATGGTAGCGTCAAATTGACGAAGACGGGGTGGGCTGTCCTCAAGGGAGAAAAGGTGTGGGGGACACCGGTGGAAACAGGAGAGAAGTCCACCGGTCGCGCCGTTCCAGTCGACGAAGTCGCCGGGTACGACCATCAACTCTTCGAACTACTCCGCACCAAGCGCAAAGAGCTGGCAGACGCTGCAGACGTTCCGCCCTACGTGATCTTTTCCGACCGGACTCTACAGGAAATGGCAGCCTATTTCCCTCATTCCACCGCATCGTTGGAAAGTTTGCACGGAATTGGTCAGGCCAAAGTTGCAAGGTACGCCAATATCTTCCTGCCCATCATCGCCGCCTATTGCCGCGAAAAGGGGTTCAAGGAAAATCCCAAATCTGCTCGGCGCTCCAAATCTGCTTCAGGACGTTCCAATTCTCGCAGCCGGGAAGTGGGCGAACGCTTCCGGAACGGAGAATCGGTAACCCAACTGATGCAAGCCTATGGGGTGAAACGCCAGACGATCGTCTCTCATTTGGAAAGGTACATACAATCGGGAGATGTGCTAACGGTGGAACGGTTTCGGGCCGAATCCCAGTTGTCATCAAAGGTGCAGGAACAGGTGCTGGCTGTCTTCGACAAGCTGGGCTCCGACTTCCTGCGCCCGGTTTTTGACGCCCTTGACAAGTCCGTGAGTTACGAAGAGTTGTTGCTGATGCGATTCATCTATCGGTTGCAGAGCCATGACAGCGGGCGTTGATCCAGCAGCTCTGCACCCGTTACAAGGCTTGCCGGTCGCCACTCCTCTCAACAACGAAACTTGAGGAGAGACCATTTGCTCCGGTGGGCGGTCACGGCCGGGATCGCGCTCCAGCAACCAAGGTGCCTGGGATTGGGTCGGCGAGGCCTGCCATTCCACTGAAAGCACCGCCGGGACTCACCAGTAATCGTAGAAGCGTCCCTCCCAATAGGTCCACAACCAGGCTGTCAGGGAGTCGTGGTCGATCAGTTCGGTCTCGACTTCCCACTCCGGAGCCAGAGACTCCCCTTCCGCAGGCGGCAGGATGAAGCGAAAGGTGGGCAGGTCCAGAGCTTCCAGGATGCGGCGGGCGGTTGCGGCCAGGGGCTCTTCCGGAAACCAGCGTTGGGCGCTCACCATGCCGCGGGCGTAGATGGCCGAGCGGCCCGATCGGTAGGGTCCGGGGCCCCAGCGGCCGTTTTGAAGAATGGTTCCGTCGGTTTGAATGCTGCCTCTGACGTTGTGGAAGGTGCCCAGCATCATGGCGCGCCAGATCCGGTGGCGCCAGGGGTCGATCTCCATCAGCAGGCTGGGCAGGTAGAGCTCGCGGTAGCTTCTTCCACTTCCCCCGGAGGGGAAATGGTCCAGGCCGCAACCGGCATACCAGCGCTCGATCTGGCGCAGATACTCCGGATCGCCGCTGCTGCGCCAGGCGTGGACCATCACGGTGACGTAGATGATGCCGATGCTCCAGGGCTTGGTCCCCGGCTGCCAGTCGGGACCCCAGAGGCGGTAGCGCGGCTTCAGGCGCACGGCGAAGTAGGTCCCCGGGTGGTAGTAGTCATGGCGGATCTCGAAGTCGGCGAACCCCTGGAACATCTTGCCGATCAGCGCGGCGTCATGGGGGCCGGCGATCCGGCGGAAGGCGTCCAGTCCCGAGGAAACGCACTGGAGCTGGTCCGGCGAGGTCTGGTTGCTGGCCTTGCCCCCGTAGGGCTTGCAGAGGAAGCCGGACTCCATGGCCTGGGCGCCCAGGTCGTAGACGGTCTTGAGCGCTCTCAGCGTCCGGCGGCAGCGGCTTAGCGCCAGGGAATCGGCGGTGCAGCGGTACTGCCAGGAGAGCGCGGCCAGGTAAAAGGCGGTGTCGGCTGCCGTATCCTCCCAGGCCCGCCAGACATGCATGGGCGGCAAGCCCAGCTCCGCCTCGGTTTTTCCCCGCAGGTGGCGATGCCGGTAGGCCCCGGCGTAGTCTTCGGCGGTCGGCAGTCGATAGTCGGAGGCCCGCACGAACATGGGGACCAGCCCGTGAACCTGAAGGGTCTCTTCCTCCAGCAGAGCCTGGATGCGCAGCGCCTTCCGCTCCAGCTCCTGCCGGGTCATGGCAAAGTCTGTCTCTCGGGTGCGTTCCTGTGCGGCTCGTCCCGACGAAGGCTCCTGCCCTTTCTGTCCCTCCCCAGTGAAAGCCGAGGCTCCAAGCCTCCCAGGCAGGGCAGCGGCCACCGCGGCCGGAGCCAGTCCCTGAATGAAGCGCCGACGTGCCCTGTCCATGACCAGCCTCCTTGGATCGTGTGGACTCTTCTTGTTGATTGGGAACTGCGGAGGGATGGGAGATCCACCTTCCCGCGGAGTTGACGCAATGAGAAGAGGAGGATTTCAGTCCACCCGCTCTACGCGACGCCGGTCGCCGCCGATCTCGAAGATGAGTGCGGTGGGGCGGCCCTCCCCATCCAGTTCGAACAGCAATCGGGCCGCCGTCCAGCGCAGGGCGAACTCCCTTTCCGAGCGGGGCACCAGCTCGATCTCCGGTTTGCGGTAAAAAAACGCCCTCAGGTGGTCCCCGTGCAGGGAGATCACGAACTCGTGTCCGTCCGGAGTCCGGTAACGGCCTGCATAGCGCTGCAACACTCCGGGGGCCAGAACGATGGCGGGCGGGCCGGGACGTTGGGGCGGCTCGGGCTCGGCATGCTCCGGCAGTTCCCGCAGCCAGATATTGCGGAACCGGACCGGGTTGCCGTGGTCTTGCAGGGCAAGCGGCAGCTTGTCGGGGTGGTAGGTGTAGGGCCCATGCTGCAGCCAGGCCGTGGGGCCCCAGAGTTCGACGTTGTCCTGCACCAGGATTCCATTATGAAGCACCGTCATCCTGGCCGGCGCGGCCAGCCGTCCGTCCCGGTGAAAGCGTGGGCGGCGAAAGATGATGTCGTAGGCCTGCCACTCCCCGGGGGGAAGACTGGCGTTCACCAGTGGCGGGTACTGTCCGTAGACGGCGCCCGCCTGACCGTCGGGATAGGTGTCGTTCTGGTAGGAGTCGAGAACCTGGACTTCGTACTTGGACATCAGGTAGACGCCGCTGTTGCCGCGCCCTTGACTGCTGCCGACCACCGGAAGGGGAGCCGCCCATTCCACGTGAAGCTGTACGTCGCCGAAGGCCTGAGAGGTATACACGTAACCGCTTTCGGGAACCGAAATCATGACCCCGTCCTGCACTTTCCAGCGCGCCGGCCCTCCGTCCTCGCTTCTCCATCCCTCCAGGCCGGTCCCGTCGAAGAGCACCACGGCGTCCTCGGGAGGAGCCACCGGGAGAGATTGGCGTGCCGGCGACACCACCGGCGGCCGGGGCCGGTCGGGGTCATGAGCCAGCCAATCCGAGGCTGAGCGGGATTGGCTGAAGCCCGGGGCAAGCTGCAGCCAGCTCAAGCCCACCAGAACCAGGACGAGGCGGATTTGCCGAAAGATAGACACGGTGTCGCTCCTCCCATGGGTGCTCGAAAGGGGTCGGGTCTGATCGTTTTGCAAGATCATACCTCAAATGGACTCGACGGTTTCGGTCGGACCCGGTTGTGCCCGCAGCCGAGGTTAGCCCTGCGGCCCGCATGTCGCGCCAGGTCACTCCCCCGCCGCTCCTCACCTTGACAGCCTTGGGGGCGCCACCTATGATGCCGTGAGTTCCGGGTCTTCACACATTGATCGTTCCTGCTCGTCTTTGGCGGATCGGCTCCGCGGGCGAATGCAGCGACAAGGGAAGGACTGCCTTCGCCGCCATGGCGCTCGTCACCGACAAGGTCCGCTGGGGTCTGCTGTCGACAGCCTGGATCAACGTTGCCATGGTGGGACCCATGCAGCGTTCCGGGCGCAGCCGGTTGGCAGCGGTGGCCAGCCGCGGCCTGGAAAAGGCCGAGGCCTATGCCGCGGCAAACCGGATCCCACGGGCCTACGGCAGCTACCAGGAGCTGGTTGAGGACCCGGAGATCGACGCCATCTACAACCCGCTGCCCAACACCCTGCACGCCGAATGGACCATTCGCGCCGCCCGGGCCGGCAAGCACGTCCTGTGCGAAAAGCCTCTGGTGACCACCCTGGAGGACCTGCGAGCGGTGGAAGCCGCCGCCCGGGAAAACGGCGTCACCATCTTCGAGGCGTTTTCCTTTCTTCATCATCCGCAGATTCGGACCATCAAGCGGATCATGGCCGAGGGGCGCCTGGGCGAAGTGGAGTTGGTGACGTGCTGGGATGCCTTCTGTCTGCCGCCGGAAGACCGCGGCAACATCCGTTTGCAACCGGAGCTGGCCGGCGGGGGATTGTGGGACGTAGGCGTCTATCCCAACGCCTTCGCCATCGCCCTGGCAGGCGGGACACCCCCTAGCGAGGTCTGGGCGCAGCAGACGCTCGGACCTACGGGCGTGGACCTCACCCTGATCGCCCAGATGCGGTTCCCAAACAGGATGGTGGCCCAAATCTCCTGCGGCATGCAGTCGCCCCCTCGCCGCGGGGCCCAGATCATCGGCACCCGGGGGATGCTGACCGTCATGGACCACCTGTCGGGGGCGGACTGGCCGGGCGATCCCCCCAAGGAAGGGCGCTTGACCTTCACCGGCACCGACCGTGGTCAGGAAACGATCCGGATTCCGGCCGTGGACTCCTACGAGGCGGAAGTCAAGGCCATGGAGGCCTGCATCCTGGACGGTGCCGCCCCGGTGGTTTCGCTGGATCTCAGCCGTGCCCTCCTCCGGAGCGTGCTGGCTCTGTATCAGTCGGCCCGCACGGGAAAAACGGTTGCCCTGAGTTGACCCCTGAACCGGGACGCGAGGTTCCCTGTCCTCATGAACGATACCCCTTCCGCAAGAACCGCCACCGTGGCCGCCGGAAAACTTCCGGGCTGGACCATGGCCAACCTCCCCGCTCCCCCGGCAATGGGATTGCGTAGCTGGGTGGCCTTGATCGGTCCGGGCATGATGATGGCCGGGGTTGCCATCGGCGCCGGGGAGTGGCTCTTCGGTCCGGCTGTCGCCAGCCAGTACGGCGGCACCATCCTCTGGCTGGCCACCATCAGCATCCTCTGTCAACTCGTCGTCAACCTGGAGGTGATGCGATACGCCCTCTACTGCGGCGAACCCGTCTACGTGGGTTTCCTGCGGACCCGGCCCGGACCGAAAGTCTGGGCGGCCTGGTATCTTCTGATGGATGTCAGCAATATCTGGCCCTTCATGGCAGCCACGGCCGCGGTGCCTCTGGCCGCAGCCCTTCTGGGCCACCTGCCGGGCGACGGGACCGTTCAGTTGCTGGGGACCTCCCTCTCCGAGGTGCGGCTGGTCAAGCTGCTCGGCTACGCCGTTTTCCTGCTGGCCTTTCTCCCCCTGATCTTCGGCGGCACCATCTACCGCAGCATTGAACGCCTGATGTCCCTCAAGGTGATCGTGGCGCTGAGCTTCCTTTGCATCCTGTCCGTCTTCACCGTCTCCTATGCCAGCCTGCACGAGGTGGTGACCGGCTTCTTCCGCTTCGGAGCCTTGCCGCTGCGGGCCGACACGATCATCGTAGGACCCCATTTCGAGCTGAGCGAGTCGCGTGGCGGCGACCGCTACACCATCAAGGGAACGGTCGAGCCCGGCCAGACGCTGATCACCGAGTTTGTGGCCTCCCGCGGCCCCGAGCCGGAGCGATTCGGGATGCATGCCGCCGTGCCGGCCGATCTGGCGGTGGTGCGCCAGGGTCTGGTCGACCGCGCCAACTCCCTCGCCCACGAGGGCCGCTTCTTCGTGGAAGACACGCAGGACGGTGTCCAGGTGCGGCTGATCGGCCAGGTTCTGGCCGATCAGACCTGGAAGCTGGACCGGATCGAGGTCTTGCAGGGCGGACAGGTGCAATACTACGATCGCCTGGAAGATCTTCCAGCCACGGCGGCCGGCCGGGCCCAGTCGCTGTTCGCCTACCAGGGGGTGGAGAGAGTGGGCATGCTCGGCTACCTGTGGGAATACGGCCGATTGCCCGACCTCAACTGGGCCATTCTGGCCGCCTTTGCCGCCATTGCCGGGATCGGGGGCACGGGCAACGCTCTCTGTTCCAACTACGCCCGAGACAAGGGGTGGGGGATGGGCAAGCTGGTGGGAGCCATCCCCAGCGCCGTGGGCGGCAGCTCGGTGACGCTCCTGCACATCGGGAAGACCTTTCCCATGGACGAGGCGAACCTGGGGCGCTGGCGCGGCTGGATGCGTTACGTCCAGCGTGACCAACTGGTGGTGTGGACATTCTGCTGCTTCCTGGGGATGGCGCTGCCCTGCCTGGTCTCACTAGAATTCCTTCGGAACGTGCCGGTGGAGGGGCACCGCGTCGCCGCCATGATCGCCGACGGCGCCGCCCGTAGGTACCCCGATCTCCAGTGGCTGCTCTGGCCCGCCACTCTGCTGTGCGGTTTCCTGATTCTGGCGCCGGGCCAGATCTTCTCCGGAGAGGCCATTGCCCGTCGCTGGACCGACGTGCTCTGGTCGAGCAGCCAGCGGGCCCAACGTCTCCGCGGCCCCCAGGTGCGCTACATCTACTACACCATCCTGGGGGTTTACGCCGTTTGGGGCCTGGTCTGGCTCTCCCTGTTCGAGCCCCTCACATTGGCCATCATCGGAGCCATCCTTGGGAATTTGGCGCTGGCGTCCACGGCCCTGCACACCCTCTACGTCAACCGCACCCTGTTGCCGGCCCGGATCCGGCCGCCCTGGTTCATGCAGGCCGGCCTTTTGATCTGCGGCGCCTTCTTTCTGGGGATTTCGGTCATCGTATGGATCTATCTGTAGCCCGCCAGCAGGCGTCTCATGCTGCTGCAGCCGGTGCCGCTCCACAAGGAAGCCCGCATAGGAGGAACCGCCCTCATGTCCCTTCTTCGACTGCTCTTGCTGTCCGCCTTTTTGATCCTGTCCGCTCAGGGCCCCGCGACGGACCTCCGTCCGCGCGCAGAAGACGCCGCCAAGCCGGTGCAACTTTCCGATGAGCACCTAGCCGCCGCCGGCCGGGACCGGCGGATCATCATCAACTTCGACACCATCTCCGGCGATCGAAATTTCGGGGGCCGGGACCCGGCCGAACTGGTGAAGTGGAAATTCCACGTCATCGACGCCGCAGATGTTCAGATCGACAGCGTCTGGTGGTGCTGGGGTGAAGGCAATGTGTCACCCTGGCCCAGCCGGATCATGCCACTCTATGACGCCGAGGGTTACCGCCGCTGGAAGGAGCAGGGCATCGACATCGCCGCCATCTTTGCCGAGGAGTCCAGGAAACGGGGTATCGAGGCCTTCTACAACTTCCGCATCAACGGCTCCGACAACGACCTGGGGCCCTTTCGCAAGGTCCCCATGAAGCTGAAGCACCCGGAATGGCTGATCCACACTTGGCCCGGTCCGGTCGGCCTGTGGAACTACGCCATTCCCGAAGTGCGCCGCTACAAGTTGAGCATTTTGAGGGAAATCGCGGAGCGGTTCGACTACGACGGCATCTCGCTGGACTTCGCCAGGGTGTGCCCGGTGCTGCCCCCCGGCAAGGCCTGGGCCAATCGGGACAAGATGACCGACTTCATGCGGAAGTTCCGAGCCATCACCGAAGAAGCGGCCCGGAAACGGGGCCGGCCCCTGCTCATCGGAGCTCGAATCCCTGAAAGCCTGGAAGGCTGCCGCTTCGACGGGCTGGATATCGAGACCTGGGTGCGCGAAGGGCTGGTGGACGTGCTGGCGCTGGGCGTTCGCAGCTTCGACGTGGACATCGCCGCCTTTCGCGACATTGCCGCCGGCACCCACGTCAAGCTCTATCCCAGCGTGGACGACCACCACGCCTCCGACGGCTACGCCACGCCTCCCATCGACATCTATCGCGGCGTGGCCGCCAACTGGTGGCGCCAGGGTGCGGATGGCATCCAGACCTTCAACTTCAACCACGCTCCCGATTTCCCCTTCCGCGGGGTTTGGGAGACCCACCTGGCGGCCTACCGGGAAATCGGCAGCCCCAAGACACTGCACCGCAAGAACAAGCGGTTCGTGGTGCAGCGCCGCGGCGGCGGCCACGGTCCCACGGTGATCCCCAACCCCCAGGACTGGAGCACGCCTCGCTGGATGTACTTCAACACCAACATGCTGGCGCCGCTGCCGGCCCCGCTGGCCAACGACGGCAAGGCCGACAGCCTCTTTACCGTCGCCGTGGCCGACGACCTGGGAGTCGAGCGCGAGCACCTGGAACGGCTCTCGCTACGCGTCCTGCTATCGGATCCCTCGGCCAAGGGACTGCCCCAGGAAGATCGCCTTCCGGAAGTTACGGTGGCCACCATCGGCCATCCCGACAGCCGCCTTGCGAACATCCCTCCCGCCAGGGGAATCGAGAAGCTGATCGAAGCCCGGCTCAACAACGCACACCTGGGCATGCCCGGCCACGAGGGCGGCTGGCTGGTCTTCGACCGGCTGTCGCCCGACCTGTTTGCCCCCGGCCCCAACCTGGTCGGCCTCCGCCTCACCCAGCCCAGGCCGAAGGCGGACGACCCCATCCTGATCGAGAAACTGGAGGTGGAGGTCCGCTACCGCCAGCCCTGAGCGGGCCGCGGGATCCGCATTCCTTGTGGAGCTTTAGAGATTTCTCTGCCCACCGAAGCAGGGTGAGATTCAGTGAAGTTGTCGTCTTCGGCTGCGGAGTCGGTGTTTCAATCCGCTTTCCTGACCGAAGCCGGGGGAGAGATGGATGGCCGCGCTCGGCAAGCCGAACTCCGACCCAAAGGCGTCATGAACCAGAGGCTGGACAAGGGGTCCAACTCACCGGCACGTTGAATCGTGCGCCAAGGGCCCTGATTTGCGGTTGCAGAGGAGGCGCCGGGGACGGGGCTGTGAGCGAGTGGCGGGACCGAGGTTGGACGTGCACTCGACGGGACGGGCCGCGACTTCGTTTTCTATTCAAGCCAATCGGTGCGGTCAGTCGAACAGGCGCAGCCCGACGGAGATCAGCACGCCGTTCGTCTTGTACCTGTAGTCGAGACGCACATCAGGCACATCGACGACCCAGTCGGTGAGCGAACGGAAGTAGCGGACTCGGACGTCTACCGGCCGCTTGAGCCGTAGCGTCGTTCCCGCACCGATTCCCCACGACCACCTGCCCAGGCGCTCTCGGTCTTCGCCGGCCACTCCGGTCTCAGGATTCGTTCCTCCGGTCGCGAACTCCGTCCAGCTTCGACGGAACCCGCCCAGGGCATAGACCTGGGCGAGGCCGGCTGCGACTCCTCGACCCAAGAGGATGTTGCCGCCTGCCCCCGCCAGGTTGCGGTAATCCCACTGGCCGGGCCAGACGTCGTGGACGTTCCCGTTCGGGGTCGGCGAGATCGTGCCCTCAAGCTTGCGCCGACTGGAGACGACACCCTCTACCTCCCCACCCACGAACCAGTTCCGGGATAGGCTCAGGTCCAGCCCAGCCGATAGGTTGCCGAGCAGGGATGGGCCGGAAGAGGATGAAGTGCTGGAACTCGATCCACCCTGGATGGTTACTTTCTTGGTGTGCTCAACCGTAACTCCGCCGATCTCTGGAGCGACGCGCAGGTAGATGCGGGACTGCGCATCTGCGGTTCCCGACTGAACATGCAGGCCGGTCGCCAATAGCAGGCCCATCAGCGCCCATGAGCCACGCTCCCGGGCTCTTGAAAATGCTCCTGTTCCTTTGATCCAACCACTGATCGAACGGTCGCGGGGGAATCTCATGCAATAGCACCCATCAACTGGCAGTCCGGCGGGTGATGACCTCGCGAAGACCCTCCAGCAGTCCCTCCAGCTTGGCCTGGCCGTATTCGAGCCGCCCAATCCGTTCAGCCAAATGCTTGTTGTCGGCCCGCAGCCAGGCGAACAGGCCGGTGGATAACAGGCCCAGGCCAATCCCCACCGACAGGATTGCAGTCATCTCTCCGCTCATGCTCCCCCATAGTACCGGTTTTTTCTCTCACACCCCCAACCACAATCCGCTGGGGAGGGAGGAGCCCAGAGCCGCCGGCCGGTCGGCATTTCTCGCCACAGACAGGCGGCATCGGCCCTCTGAATCTGGCAAATTATTCTTGGAGAGGGAGTTAGACTGAATTCCAAGGCGAGAACCGATACTCCGTAGTGTACCTCCAAGACTCGGGAACCTGAAGGCTCGGGGGGGCGCCCGGATTCGAGGAAAATCCCCGACTCGGGGACATTCTGCTAGAATACGCCTCCGGAAAAATTCCATGAACGATACGTCAACGCTATTCGCGATCGATGGCCGCAAGGGCATCGTCTTTGGGGCGGCCGGCGGCATCGGGGCGGTGCTCTGCGATCAGATCGCCCGGCGCGGCGCCGAACTGGCCCTGTGCGACATTCGGGAAGCGGCGGCGGTCGAGGGCGCCGAGAGCATCCAGGAAATGGGAGGACGGGCCATCGGGGTGGGGTGCGACGTCGATCGGGAGGCGGAGGTGGACGGTGCGGTGGAGCAGGCTGTGGCGTTTCTGGGAGGCCTGGACTTTGCCGTCAACCTGACGGTCAAGCAGCAACTGAATCCCATCGTGCGCATGACCCGGCAGCAGTTCGACCAGTCCATTCACACCAGCCTGGGGGGCAGCTTCCTGATCTCTCGGGCGGTGGGGAGAGTGTTGCTCGATCAGGGGCGCGGCGGCAGCCTGGTGCATTTCAGCAGCATTGCCTCGTCGGCAGCCTTTGGTCGGGGCACGGGCGCCTACGCCGCCTCCAAGGCGGGCGTCAACGCGTTGGTGCGGGAGTTGGCGGTGGAGTGGGCGCCCTTCGGGATTCGCGTCAACGCCATCGCCCCCTGCCAGGTGCGCACCCCGATGCTGGACTCGGTGCTGGACAACCCCGCGCTCGAAGACCGTGACGGCCTGCTGGAGAAGATCCTGTCACGGATCCCGTCCGGACGCCTGGCGGAACCCGCCGACCTGGTGGGACCCTGCCTGTTTCTGATCTCGCAGGCCTCGGCGATGGTGACGGGGCATGTGCTCTTTGTGGATGGGGGGTTCATGGCGCAATGACTCGATCCGACAACCGAAAAGGTCGGGCAGCCCCAAGGGTGGACAGTTCCGACCAGCTCCGGCTCTATGAACGCATGGTCTTGATCCGCCGCTTCGAGTTGCGGGTGCAGCGCCTCTACCGCGAGGGGAAGATTCCCGGCTTCATTCACCTCTACGTGGGCGAGGAAGCCACGGCCGTGGGGGTTTGCGCTCACCTGGGCGAGCAGGACGTGATCACCAGCACCCATCGCGGGCACGGCCATGCGCTGGCCAAGGGCCTGTCGCCCCAAAAGGCCTTGGCCGAGCTGGCCGGCCGATCCACGGGATGCAACGGTGGCCGCGGGGGCAGCATGCACCTGTATGACGCCGAGACTGGGCTGCTGGGAACCAACGGCCTGGTGGGAGCCGGTATTCCGGCGGCGGTGGGTGCGGCGCTGGCGGCAAAGGCGGGCGGCAGCGGCGGCATTGCCGTGGCCTTCTTCGGGGACGGAGCCGTCAGCCATGGCGCCTTTCACGAGTCACTCAACCTGGCGGCCACCCTGGCTGCCCCGGTGGTGTTCGTCTGCGAAAACAATCTCTACGCCACCAGCACGCCCTTGACCACCTCCACCCGCAACACCCGAATCGCCAGCCGCGCCTCCGCCTACGGAATCCCCGGGGAATCGGTGGACGGCAACGACGTGCTGGCCGTCCACCAGGTCATGGGGAAGGCAGCCGCACGGGCCCGGGAAGGGCAGGGGCCCACGCTGATTGAAGCCCGCACCTACCGCACGGTGGGGCATCACGAGGGCGAACCCCTGGCGGGCACCTATCGGTCCCAGGAGGAGATCGACCAGTGGAAGCGCAAGTGCCCGATCTTGCGCCTGGGCCGGCGACTGACCCGCGGTGGCGCGGCCGGCAGAGCCGACCTGGATGCCCTGGAGTCCCGCATTGAATCGCAGGTCGACGAGGCCGAGAGGTTCGCCCTGGATTCTCCTCTGCCGGCAGAAACCACGGTTCACGATTTCGTCTGGGGACCTCTGGTTCAAACGCCGGAGGGTCAAGCGTCCCGCCCCGAAACCCGCAAACAGGGTTGGCTGGAGGCCACCCGGGACGCCATTGCCTCCGAGATGAGGCGCAACCCCAACCTCATCTACTTCGGCGAAGGCATCGGCCAGCGTGGCGGCAGCTTCGCCCACACCAAGGGGATGTGGGAGGAGTTCGGCGGGGATCGCATGATCGATACCCCCATCTGCGAACTGGGCTTTACCGGGGCCGCCTTCGGGGCGGCCGCCCGGGGTTGCCGCGCCGTCAGCGACCTGATGTTCAGCGACTTCATGTTCGAGGCTGCTTCCCAGATCATTCAACAGGCCGCCAAGCTGCGCTACATGAGCAACGGCCAGTTCAGCGTGCCGCTCCTGATTCGGGCCCCCATGGGGGTGATCAAGAGCGCCGGTCCCCACCACAGCGGCGCCTACTACCCCATCTGGGCACACTGTCCCGGCCTGATGGTGGCGGTTCCCTCCAACGCGGCCGATGCCAAGGGCCTTTTCACCACCGCGCTGCGCACCGACGATCCGGTCATCATCATGGAGCCCAAGGTGCTGCTGTCCAGCGAGGACGAAGTGCCGGCCGGAGAATGGGTGGTGCCCTTCGGTCAAGCGGCCGTGGTGCGACCGGGGAACGACCTGACGCTGGTCACCTGCGGGGCGCTGGTGCATCGTTGCCTGGAGGCGGCCGGGCAACTGGAATCCCAGGGGGTCGGTTGCGAGGTGATCGACCTGCGCACCATCGTTCCCCTGGACGTGGACACCCTGATCCGAAGCCTGGAAAAGACCCACCACCTGCTGGTGGTGGATGAGGCCTTCTCCATGTGCGGGCTGGGAGGAGAGATCGCAGCCGCGGTAATGGAGCACGGCTTCGACCTGCTGGATGCCCCGGTGGGTCGCCTGCATACCGAGCCGGTAGCCCATCCCTTCAGCCCTCCCCTGGAAGCGTCCATTTCCCTGACCGTGGACCGCATCCGCCGCGCCGCCGAGTCTGTCCTGGCCGGGGTCGCGCCGGCGCCCAGGCGTCTGGCAGGCAGCGCGGAATCCTCTCCGGTTCTCACCCCGGCGCCCTCGCCGGCGCCCGCCCCGGCGATCGCCGAAGAGTCTGAAGACACTCCGCAGGAGACCCGGGAAGCACCGCAACCGCCGCCGGTGGAAGGCGGCATCCCCGTCATCATGCCCCACCAGGATCTGACCATTACCAAGGCCACCGTCATGCGCTGGCTGGTGGAGAAGGGCGAAGCGGTGAAGAGTGGCCAGGCCGTGGTCGAGGTGGAGACCGACAAGGCTCTCACCGAGATCGAGTCGCCGGCCGACGGCGTTCTGGCGCAGGTCGTCGCCCCCGAGGGTACGGTTGTGAACCTGGGGGAGCCGCTCGGCATCCTCAAGCCGCCAGCCTGACCCGTGAAGGAGCGCGGCAAGGGAGAGTGGAATGAGGCTCGGGGCCACCATCGAGGACTATCTCCGATCCAAGGATCCCCGGGACTACGTGGAGGAGTGCCGAAAGCAGGGGTACCGGGCCGTCAGTTGGCCTGAAGCCTTCGCGGGCGCCGGGGACGAGCTTGCCGAGATCAAGCGGACCTTTGCCGCCGCCGACATCGTGGTGGCCGAAGTGGCCGCCTGGGTCAACCCGCTGGACCCCGACGATGGGAAACGGCAAGCGAACCTGCGAAAAATCGCCGAGACCCTGGCGACTGCCGACGAGCTGGAAGCGGTCTGCTGCGCCACCGTGGTCGGCTCCTTCGACCCCAGCGGCTCGCCCTTTGCCCACGTGGGCCACCATCCCGACAATTTCGGAGCGAAGGCGTTCGAGGCGGTGGTCGAGTGGGTGAGGCAGGTCCTGGACGAGGTCAAGCCCTGCCGCACCCGCTTGACGCTGGAGATGTCTCCCTGGACCCTGCTGGACGGACCGGAGGTGTACCTCAGGATTCTGAAGGCAGTGGACCGCCCGGGACTGGCCGTGCACCTGGACCCGGCCAACGCCATCCGGGACCCCCGCGACTTCTATACCACCGGGCAGGTGATCCACCGCTGCTTCGACCTGCTGGGACCTTGGATCCGGTCCTGTCACGCCAAGGACATCCACCACGCCCTGGATTCCAGGACGGTGGCCATCCAGGAGGTCCTGCCGGGGCGGGGGGTGCTGGACTACGACGCCTACCTGCGCCGCATCGAAAGGCTGTCTCCCGAGACGCCCCTGATCATCGAGCACCTGGCCGCCGAGCCGGAGTACGCCGAGGCCGCCGGATTCATCCGCCGGGTGGCTGAACAGGCCGGCGTTGGTCTGTAGCTCCGGATCGTTTCGACGGGGCCGCGGCAGTCTCCGGATGCAAGCGCTCAAGGAGGACCCATGGGTAGCAGACTTGCCGGTAAAGTAGCCCTGATCACCGGGTCCAGCAAAGGCATCGGGTCGGGCTTGGCCATTGGGCTGGGCGCCGAGGGCGCCCGGGTGGCGGTCAACTTCAAGACCGATCCCGAGGGAGCGGAACAGACCGTGCGGCTGGTGTCCGAGGCCGGCGGCGAGGCCGACCTCTTTCAGGCCGACATCGGTTCCCGGTCGGACTTCGAAGGGATGGTGGAGGCCGTCTGCCGGAGGTTCGGCCGCCTGGACGTCCTTATCAACAACGCCGCCCGCACCCGCTTCGGTCCCTTCTTCGAAGTGACCGAGGAGGACTTCGAGGACGTGGTCTCGACCATCCTGAGGGGGCCGTTCTTCGGCTCCATGGCCGCGGCCCGCAGGATGATGGAAGAGGGCGGCGGGTCCATCATCAACATCAGCTCCATCGCCGTAAGGCAGATCATCCCCTTCCACTCCAGCTACACCATGGCCAAGGCCGGTCTGGAAGCCCTGACCCGGCAACTGGCCCTGGAACTGGCGCCGCGGGTCCGGGTCAACTGCGTGGCCCCGGCAGCCACCAGCAACGATCGCAATCGCGCCTACGACCCCGATTTCGACCCCAAGTGGGCCGCCGTCACCCCCGCCGGCAGAGTGGGACAGGTGGAGGACTATGTGGGGCCCTGTGTCTTCCTGGCCAGCGACGAGTCCGCCTATGTCACCGGGCAGATCCTGACGGTGGACGGCGGCTGGACCCTACGGGGCTGCACTCCCGACATGTCGGATTTCGACTTCTCGGAAGATCGCCGCAGGGGCTGATTCCGAAGACATTGCTGCCCGACCGCCAGCCAGATCGGGATCCACCGCCATGCCCTCTTCCATTCTGCTGATCGATTACAACTTCGACTGGGTCTTGCGGGAGGGCTATCTCAATCCCCGGACCCGGAGCGGCTTCCTCACCCTGGAGGAGGTAGTCTCGGTCTGTGGAGAGCTCGGCGCCGACGGGCTGGAGCTCATGCACCCCTACTGGGAGGACCGCCCGCCCCGCCGGCTCAAGCAGTTGGCCGCCGAGGCCGGCCTGCCGCTGGTCTGCTACATCTTCCATTCGGACCTGATCGTTCCGCCGGACTCTGGGCGGGAGGCGGCGGAACGCACCTTCAGGCTGCTGGACCGGACGGCCGAGATGGGCGCCCGGCTGGCCATGATCGTGCCGGGAACCGTCAAGCCGGAGCTCCCTCTGTCCGAGCAGCGATCCTGGTTGGTGGAGGGGCTGGCGGTCTGTGCGGCTCATGCCCGGGCCATCGGGATCACCCTGGTGGCGGAGAACATCGACTATCCGCCGGTGCAGCCTCTCATGGGGCGGGGGGCGGACTGCGCCGCCATTGCCCGCCAAGTCGATTCCCCGGCCTTTCGCCTGATCTTCGACACTGCCGCGCCCCTTTTCGTTCACGAGGCGCCCCGGCAGGCTCTGGCCGAAATGGCGCCCTACCTGGCCCACGTTCATCTGAAGAACGCCCGCCCGCTGGAAGCCGGAGAGCCGGCCGGCCGCTATCTGGACTCCACCCGCGGATGCCGCTTCCAGGGGACCTCCCTGCGGGAAGGCATCGTTGATCTCGAGCCCCTGCTGGCCGAGCTGCAACGCCTGGATTACGACGGCTGCCTGTCCATCGAGTATCAGGGTGAAGCCGACCCCCGCGAGGTCCTGGTCCGGGACATTGCTTGTGTGCGGCGCCTGCTCGGGTAGGGCCCCTGGGAGCGCGGGCGTCCCGCCCGCACAAACCCCCTGCAGCCTCGCCCATCTTTTCCACCCGGATGGACCGCCGGCGGCGCCTTGGCGCTGCTTGGTCCGGACCGATGCGGTTCCCGCCGGCAGGATGGCCGGCTGCGGCATCGCTGGGAAACTGAGCGGCAATCCAGGGGAGAGGATGCAGGCGGGACGCCCGCGCTCCCGGGGGTGTCGTCCCGAGGTTGCGGTGGGGGGAGGAAGCCGCTTCCCCCGCTGGCGATCACACGGCGGTGTCCGTCTCCACCTTGGCGATCAGCGCCTTCAGGTTGGTGTAGTTGATGTGCATGGCTTCGATCAGCGATCCGCTGGGCGGCCTGAAGTGGGTGGCCAGGGCCAGGACCGCTTCCGAGCGGTGGTCGCGCAGGTTGCGCAGGATGGTGAGGTAGTCCACCTGGCCGTCTCCCAGGGCGCGCCAGCCGAAGTCGGCCCCGGGGCCGTCCAGGACCTGGACATCCTTCATGTGGAGGCTGTGGAGGTTGGGCTTCAGATTGAGGAAGCCCGCAGTGGCCTGGTCCCGCTCGGCTGAGAGCAGGGCGTCGGCCGGTGACCACTGGACCTTGAGTCTCCTGGATCCCAGGCGCTCGGCCAGCCGGCGGAAGTTTCCGGTCGAGCTGACGTAGTTGAAGGGCCTCATGCCCAGCACCAGGTCGACGTCGTACTTCTCGGCCTGTTCCAGCATCAGGGAAAAGGCCTTGACCAGCTTCTCCATATCCATTTCAGCGATGATGCCGCCCCGGGTCGCCCAGCGCATGGGCCAGGTGGGGCCACCGTAGCCGCGCTCCCCCGGCCAGACGAAGCTGTAGGAGAGCACCGAGGGCGCACCCAGCCGGGCGGCAATCTGCATGGACCGAACCACGGCCTTGAATTCCTTGAGAAAGTCGGGGTTCCGGGTCATGGTCTTGAGGTCCAGGTCCAGCAGGGGCAGGTTGTGGAAGGGAATCCAGGCGCTGAGCATCAACAGCTTGCGGCCGTAGCGGGCCAGGCTCTCGCCCACGCGGTCCACCTGGGCATCGCTCATCTCGGGAATTGGCGCCACTCCCGGGACGGACTGGAACCAGACGTGCTCGATCCCCATGTCCCTGGCGACCTCCAGTTCCTGCTCCAGAGTCAGCTCGTCCGCGTCCGTCAACTCGTCGATCCACATGGCCAGCTTGAACCGATAGGGCCCGCTTTCACCTCCGGACCGGTCGGCCGGCTCCGCCGAACCCGTCTTGGCCAATAGCGTCGATGCCACGCCGGCCTGCAGGGCCCGGCCCACAAATCTTCTGCGATCATGATTCATGCCAACCCCCCGCATGTCTCGGGCGGATGTGCGACCCGCAACATGGTTTGGAAGATTTCCGTGTGATCCCTTGCGGTATCCGTGCTATTAATTCTCTGTAGATTCCGTTTTGAGATCATTTAACTCCAAGTTGAGTGAAGTGTCCAGAATAGCTCCAGGCCACGGCTCCGGCTCACCGGTTCGCGTCGCCGACCGGTGGGAGAAGCGACGTTAGGCCTGGGGCGGAACTTGAGGAGGGGATGCCGATGGGTAATCGTTTCGCCGCCCCGATCGCCATTGGGGCAATCCTGATCATTTCTATCTGGTCGTTCGGATGCAGCAACGGGACCGGAGACGGGAGCAACGGTTCCGGCCACGGCCAAAAGGAAGACGGTCACGCGGGCTCCGCCGCATGGAGCTATGCGGGGCCCACCGGTCCCGAAAACTGGGGCTCCCTGTCAGCCGACAATGCCGCCTGCAGCGACGGGCGCATGCAATCCCCGATCGATGTCGTGGATGCCTTTCCCGCCGAGGGGCCGGACTTGACCTTCGACTACAAGCCCTCGCCATTGAAGATCGTCAATAACGGCCACACCGTGCAGGCGAACTATGGGCCCGGCAGTGTTCTGACGGTCGCGGGCAGGCCTTTCCAACTTTTGCAATTCCATTTCCATGCACCAAGCGAGCACGCCATCGCCGGTTCCCGCACGCCGATGGAGGTGCATTTCGTGCACGCCGATGCGGAGGGATCTCTGGCGGTGGTCGGTGTGATGATGCAGGAGGGAAGCCAAAACGATCCGCTGGCTTCGGTATTCGCCAACATGCCGGCCGAGGCCGGACCGGAAGTCGAAGTCGCCGACACGACCATCGATGCCTCGGCCATGCTGCCCTCCGAGGCAGGCACCTACTCTCACTACAAGGGCTCGCTGACCACACCGCCCTGTAGCGAAGGCGTGAACTGGTTCGTAATGGCGAAGGCAATCGAAGTGAGCGCAGAACAGATCGGTAAATTCGAGGGGATCGCTTCACCCAGCGCGAGACCGCTGCAGGCACTGAACGACCGTTTGCTGATCGGGGCTCCTTGACCGCTCGCTGTCTCAAAGGCTGTCGGCGCCGTCGGTCAGCCAGTCCAGGGTGAAGCGGGCCAGGATCATCCTGGCATGCCATTCGGATTCGTACAGGCACAGCACCGTCATGTCGGGGGCGATGGCCAGGTCCGAGTAGCCGGAATATTCCTGGTGGAGAAGCTTTGCCACCGGCCAGGTTCGGCACTCGTCATAGCTCATCCGCACTGTCAGTAGCGCTCGTTCGGTCTGGCTCGATGGGTGGACAAGCAGGACACGGTTTCTGCCGTGCTTGCCGGCAGTGGTGAAGCGAACCAGGCTGCCCTGCACCGAGGGCTCGGGCATCCCCGGGTCGAAGTTGACCTCCGACCAGGTCTCTCCGCCGTCGTCGCTCCACGCGTAGGCGCGCAAGTGCTTTTTCTGCCGGCTGCGCATGTTCATGTAGATACGGCCGTCCACCGTTTCCACCGACATCGACTCGTCCGAGAGGTCGATATCCAGCGGCTGGCTGCGGCGCCAAGTTTCTCCGTGGTCGTCGCTGTACATGGCAAAGGAGAACTGCACCTTGCCCCAGCCGGCCGGCCTCCAGGTTCTGGGTCCCGGGGACAGGTCGCCCCAGCTTGAGACCAGCAGCCGGCCGCTTGTAAGCTGGATGCCGTGCCCCGGACCCACGCCCAGATAGCTCCAGGAGGGATCGACCACCTGTTCGGATATCTCGCGCGGTTCGCTCCAGGTCGCCCCTTCGTCGCCGCTCTTCGACACGAACACCCGTTGGTTGTTCTTGCAAAAGACGAAGACCACCTCTCCGGTTTTCCGGTTCACCACGGGCACGGGCTGGTTCACCGACAGATCGCCATCGTCGAAAAGAACCTGAAGCGGACCCCAGGTGAGTCCCTGATCGGTGCTGCGCTTCAATACCAGATCGATATCGGCATCGTCGCGGCAACTGTCCCTGCGTCCCTCCGCGAATGCCAGAGTCGTCCCCCCGGGGGTCATCACCAACGCCGGAATGCGGAAGCAGTGGTATCCCGCCTCACCCTTGGAAAAGACGGTGATCTTCTGCAGAGGCTCGGGCTGGCCGTCCCCGGGGGACTCGGATACCGTGCAAGCGGCGCCCCCAATCGTCAGGACGCCGAGAAGTAAACAAGCTATCCAACTAGTGGCATTCATCACGAACCTCTCTGTCCAGGCTGCAGAACCGGTCGGCCTTCTGTCCGACAGAAACTGTCCGGCTTCCTCTCCCGCTCAATCCGCCAGGATGGATTCGGCGTAGAGCAGCTCACCGTTGAGTCCGTCGTAGTACTGAAAGATCACCTGGGGATGCCGGTAGGCCACCCAGCGGTCGGTCCCTTTCTCAACCGGGTTGTTGAAGGCGTTGTTGACCTGCACCACGCAGTAGACCGGCCGGTTTCGCATCAGCAGAGGAGTGTCCGGCTGCATGAAGCTGGACCAGCGTATCTCCACCCGGCGTCCCTGGGAATCGTAGGGGCCGTTGGTGGGGCGCCCACCCTCGCTGCTCAGCGGGTGGTTGCTCGAGTTGTGGGGTCCGGAAGCGAACTCCCAGACGCGGTCGGTGATCTTGATGGCGAAACTGTTGTGCAGGTCGCCCGTCAGCACAAAGACCGGCTTGCCCAGCGAGTCCCAGAACCGGATCAGATCTTCCCGCTCCTCCAGAAACACCGTCCAGGCGTCGTCCTTGTTTGGGACGGGTTCCGGCCCATAGGCCCCCACGTGAGGGATGGTGAAGTTGACCGAGGAGACCACGAAAAACAGGTCGGCCCGGCTGGACTTCATCTCCCGCTTCAACCACTCCCTCTGAGGAACGCCGATCATGGACAGCCCCTTCTTGCGGGGTTGGCTCATGTCGTGCATCATGCGATGGCTGCGGGTGTCCAGGAAGAAGAAGTCGGCATTGCTGACCGACTTGCGGAAGTGCGAAACCCGCCCAATGGAGTAGGCGGCCTTGCCGTCGGCCCTGGCGGCCGGGTGAATCTTGAGCCGGTTGGCATCCAGCACCTCCACGATCCGGTAGACCCCGGCATTGGGGTCTCCGCCCTCGGTGTCGCTGGGTCCGTCCATGACGCCGGCATCGGGTGTGCCCCAGTGCACGTGCAGGGTGGCGGTCTCCAGGGAATCCAGTTGGCCGAAGTCGGCTTCGGGATCGGTCAGGACGGAGCTTCCGGCGGCGAAGGAGGCCCGTCCGAACAGAATGTCCCGGGAAGGATCCACCGGATTGCTCCAGCCCAGGTAGTCATACCAAGCCTTCAGGGCGATGTCGCGAAAGACGGGACGCCGGTTGCGCAGACCCACCTCTCCGGCACCGTAGACGTCGTTGACGATCTCGTGGTCGTCGAAGGTGAAGTAGGAGGGGACCACCCGGTGCCAGTCGGCCAGGTTTTCTCCCCGGTCCAGGTAGAGCTTGTAGTTCTCCCACACGCCCACGATGTTGGGCATCAGGTCCACCACCTGCGGCGTCCGGTCGGCGGCGAGTCCCACTTGCCGCAGCCAGTCCTCGGGCGGGTAGGCACGCTCCTCTTCGTACAGCCAGTCCCCGTTGAGGATGGCGAAATCGATCCGAGCCCGGCTGTCAGGCCCCTGAAGCTGCTCGAGCATGGTGGCGAAGGCGGGCAGGTTCCACCCGTAGGCCGCCGGACCACCGGTATTCTGGTTGTTGCCGCAGGCGAACTCGAATCGGAAGTTGAAGAGTCCTTCCGGGTTGTATTGGGGATGGCGCATGTCGTCGGCGCTGGGCAGGGTCTGAAAGGTTCCCCCCGGCCCCGGGATCTCCTCGGTCCCGTCCAGCCAGACCAGCCGGTAGTGGTACCGGGTCCCGGAATCCAGGCCCGCGAGCTGAACCCAACCGGTGTTGTCCCGCTCGACCCGGGTCTTCACCGCCGGGGACAGGGAGTCCAGCCGGTCGGCCCCGGTCCCGTACCTGACGGCGAAGGTCCCGGAACGGGCCGTGCGGGCCCAGACGCCCATCCTGTGGGCCTCCACCCGGCCCAGCATGGGACCGTGGCTGAAACGACTCCGCTCATCGGCATCGGTCTGGGGCTGGGTCTGGCATCCCAGACCGGCCAGAACCATCGCCAGGGGGACCAACCAGGCAAGAGATTTCATCGGATCTCCTCCAAAAGATTATCCAGGACTCGATTCTCGAGGGTTCGAATTCCTTCCATTTGCCAAGCGGTGAAGGTGTGAACCTTGGATTCACCCCTGGTGGCGACCAGCGAGACCCCCAGGCTGTCACCGCGAGTCGGATAGAGCCGCTGGGTCAGGCACTGCCGCCCGTTGGCGAACACTTCCAGGATGGTGCCGTCCAGGAAGACTCGCAACGTCAGCCGCTCCCCCGGCCGCAGCTCGAAGGGGGCCGTCTGCACCGGCACGTCCCGAGACTCCACATCCCTCCTCATGATGGGGAACGGCCTCCAGACCCGGGGATCCAGGCTGGAGCGGGTGGTGTCGATGAGCAAGGACCCTTCACGGCGGTCGCAGAGAATCACCGTCTGTTCCTCCCCGCCCGGGCTGCAGCAAACCTTGAGCCCCAACGCCCCCGCCTCCGCCAGGCTGGCCTCCAGTCCCAACTCCAGGCTGTCCCCCCTGAGCTCGTCAAAGGAGAGCTCGCGGCCGGGAGCAAGCTCGAAGTTCCGCCATTGGCCCCGGCGCCTCCGCAGTCCCTCCAGCTCCGCCGCCGGCTCGATCCGCAGGGAACCGTCCCGGTCCAGCGACAGCACCCGGGGCAGGGTCATCACGCCAAGTCCGCGGAGCGGCTTCTCCCGGCTCCGATGGTCCAGGGCCCAGGTCCAGAAAATTCGGCGGCCCCGGTCGTCCACCAGGCTCTCCGGAGCAAAGCAGGCGCCTCCCGGCCAGTTCATGCGGTGGTGCTCCTCGGGGAAGAAAGTTCCGTTCCGGTAGCGGCCCAGATAGCAGCGAGCGCCCCGGGGGTGGCTGATGCAGAGCAAGGCGTGCCGATCGCCCAGAGGGAAGAAGTCGGGACAGGCGCAGTCTTCTTCCTCCCCGGTCCAACGGGGATCGGGACGGTAGAAGGGCCGCAGGTACTCCCAATGAACCAGGTCGGACGAGGTGAACAGATAGGCGGTGTCCCACCGGTCATCGGGCTTCACCATTCCGCCCAGAATGGCGTAGTAGCGGTCCCCTTCCAGCCAGGCATGAGGGTCGAAAACGTTGTAGACCCCCCAACCGGGATCTCCTTCCCCCGGCTCCGGTATCACCGGATTGTGCGGGCTCTTCCGCCAGCGGATCAGGTCGTCGTCGCCGGGGACCGCCAGGCAGGTCCCGGCGCCGACCCCGTGGTAGATGAGCGCCGGACGGCCCTCTCTGTCGAGCAGGGCGCCACCGCTGAAGATGCCAACCTCCGGATCCCCCTCGGCAGGTTTCAGGGCCGGCGGATGGATGGTCCAGTCCACCAGGTTGGGGCTGCTGGCGTGACCCCAGCAGTGCCCGTCATGCGGCAGTCCGGGATCCTGGTAGATATAGAAGAGGTGGTAGCGCCCCCGCCAGAAAATGGCCCCATTGGGGTCGAAGGGCCGGCAATCCCCCTCGGGTGCGGTGAAGTGATAGCAGGGCGCGCGCGTATCGGAAGCCATTGTTCAATATGCTATCTTTGTCCCCCGCTCGAACGCAACGGCACGCGCCGCGGCACCCGGGCTGAACCGGAAATGCTGAGCGAGGAATGACACCATGAAGATCGATCGCATGGAAACGGCCTACTATCGCTTCCCTCCGCACAGGCGGATCGTGGACGCCATCCAGGAAGTCGAGTGCCTGGAGGTCATCGCCGTCACCGTTCATACCGACACTGGAGACGAGGGGTTCGGCTTTAGCTATACCATCGGCCGCGGGGGAAGGGCCACCAAGGTGATGCTGGACACGGAAGTCGTTCCGCTGATTCTGGGAGAAGATCCCAGGGACACCCAGCGGCTCTGGGAAAAGATGTGGTGGGGTCTGCACTGGGTCGGCAGGCACGGACTGACCCTGCTTGCCTCCTCGGCCATCGATATCGCCCTGTGGGACCTCAAGGCCCGCCAGGCCGGCCAGCCGCTCTTCCGCTTCCTGGGGGCGGCCCGCGACCGCACTCCCGTCTACAACACCGACTGCGGCTGGCTGAACCACGGCGTCGAGGAAATGGTCCGCGAGGCTGCCGGTTGCGTGGAGCGGGGAGTCCCCGGAGTCAAGATCAAGGTGGGCAAGGAGAGCCGCCTGGAAGACGTGGCGCGCGTCCGGGCGGTGAGGAAGGCGGTGGGCGCTGACGTCAAGCTCATGGTCGATGCCAACCTGCGCTGGACCGCGTCCGAAGCCATGGCCCGCTGCCGTCTCCTGGAGGATCTCGACCTCTTCTGGATGGAGGAGCCCCTGGATGCCGACGACGTGCTGGGGCACGAGCAATTGAGCCGGCACACCTCCATCCCCATCGCGCTGGGCGAGAATCTCTTCAACCGGCACGTCTTCAGGGAGTACCTGGCTCGGGGAGCCGCGGGCATTGTGCAACCCGACGTCGGCCGCGTGGGCATCACCGAATGGCTGAGAATCGCCGCCCTGGCCCACAGCTTCAATGCCTCGGTGTCCCCCCACTTGATGATGGAGGTCCACGTCCACCTGGTGTGCGCCACTCCCAACGCCCTCTTCGTGGAGCAGGTCCCGATGCTGGAACGCTTTCTGCAGCACCCGCTACGGATTGAAGGAGGATTCGCGTTTCCTCCGGAGCGTCCCGGCCACGGCGTGGCCTTCGACGAGGACAAGGTCAGCCGCTACTGCCTGGAGAAAAACTCCTGGCCTTAGACAGGAGGACGGCCGGAAGATTGCCGCCTTCTACGCGACTCGAGCGATGGAACTGCCATATTCCAGTGCCACGGACGCCGCGCCGGCGCCCGGGCAAAAATTATTGAAAGATCCTATCCGTTGGCAGTGTCGTGGGTTAAGGGAGAGCTGCGAAGCTGCGGTTGGAGTGGGTAGGCCAAGGAAACGCTTACTACAGGCCATCCTTATAGAGCTGCGAAGCAGCGCCCTCGTGTCGCCTGCTGGGCAAGCTAAGAGCCCCCCCGGGGAAGTTGCGTATGGCGGCGAAGGCGACGTTCTCTTGCCAGCGGAGGTGTCAACCCGGGGTCGTATGGGTTCAGCACGAACCCAGCCGCGAATGCGGCGAATACGAGGCACGCTCCCGAAACGCACCACGCACTTAAAATGACGCCAGACACCCCCCCCACTCCTCCCAAAAGCCCACCCCCCCGCAAAAAATGCAATCCCCTGCTCGTCTGGCTGTTTGTAGCCTTTCTTCTGCCGGCGTCTACGCCGGCCCAGGACAGGGCGACCACCGGCAGGATCACCGGTCTGGTGTCAGACTCCACCGGAGGTGTGCTGCCGGGCGCCGCGGTGAGGGCCGTGAACCTCGACACCGGCCTGGTCCGGACCGGGGTGTCCGACGACTCGGGGACATACAGCCTGGTGCTGCTGCCTCCCGGCTCCTACGACGTCGCCGTCGAGCTGGCCGGCTTCGCTGCAGTGGAACTCGACGATCTGACGCTTGCCGTCGGCGCCGTCCGCACGATCAACTTCAGCCTGGCTCCGGCCGGCATTGCCCAGACGGTCACCGTGACGGCCGAAGCCTCCGTGGTTGAAACCACCACCGATACGTCCGACGCGGCGCTCGACAGCCAGGCCATCACCAACCTGCCCATCAACGGCCGGCGGTTCCACGATTTCGTCTCCCTGACACCCACGGCCCAGGTCGAGCCTCAGCGGGGACAGATTTCGCTGGCGGGGCAGCGCGGCATCAACGGGAATGTCAGCATCGACGGCGCCGACTACAATCAGCCGTTCTTCGGGGGCATCCGAGGCGGCGAGCGCTCCCAGTTCACCTTCACCATTCCGCAGGAGGCGGTCCAGGAGTTCCGGGTTGTCAAGGCGGGGTACTCGCCCGAATTCGGACGCTCCAGCGGCGGGCTGGTTAACGCCATCACCAAGTCGGGGACCAACACGCCGAGAGGGTCGGCCTTTTACCTTCTGCGGCCGGAGCGACTGGCGGCCCGGAACGCCTTCGGGCAGGATGCGGCCCCCACGCAGCACCAGTTCGGCGGTTCCCTGGGCGGAGCGCTGGCACGCGACCGGACCTTCTTCTTCGTCGCCTACGAGCAGCAGGAGTTCAAGGCGTCGCGCGAGGTGCGGTTCGCCCGGCTCGACCACTTCACGCCCACGGCCGCCAGCCGGGAAGGGTTCGACCACTACCGCAGTTTGGAGACGCCCTTCGAGGTCACCAACGACGCCAAGGCCTGGCTGGCTCGTATCGACTTCAACCTGTCTGGCAACAACCGCTTCAATGTCCGATACAACGGCAGCACCAACCAGGCGCTCAACTCGGACGGCGTAGGCAACGTCATCACACCCACGACCCATCGCTCGCTGGAAACCAACGGAACCGAGGAGGACGCGACCCAGACGGTCGTCGGGCAGTTGACCAGCGTGATTTCCCCGAGTCTGCTCTTCGAGCTGCGCGGGCAGTACTCGCGCGAGGATCGCCCCCGTTCCGCTAACGCCCTCAAACCGCTCGTGGATCTCTCGCTGGGTGAGTTCGGGACCCGCAGCTTCCGACCGACGACCCAGTTCGACTGGCGGGCCCAGGGGGCCGGCAATCTGACCTGGATCGTCAACGACCACAACCTGAAGGTGGGATTCGACTACCACCACGTCTTCATCGATCAGAAGTTCGGCTTCTTCCAGAACGGCGGCTACCTGGTGTTCGGGTCGGATGTGGAGACGACCCTGGACATCATCGGGGTGGGTGGAGCCATTCCCAACCGGTTCGACTCGCCATCGCTGATCTACCTGCAGCAGATCGGCAACCTGAAGGCGTCTTTCGCAACCGACGAGGTCGGCCTGTTCGTGCAGGACCAGTGGAGGGTGGCTCCCACCCTGACGGTCAACTTCGGCCTGCGCTGGGACGGTCAGTTCAATCCGACCCCGAATGCCGGAAACAGGTTTCTGATCGATCAGTTGCGTGGCGTGACTTTTCCCAGCGGACGCCGGGTAGACCCCACCAATATCCCGAGCAGCGGCAGCCAGTTTGGACCACGGGTCGGCTTGGCTTGGGATCCGGCCGGAAACGCCAAGACCGTGGTGCGCGGGTTCGCCGGCGTTTATTACGCGCGAACCCCGCTGCTGCTGCTGGCCGCCCCCACGAACAACTTCGGGGTGCCGCCGGGGGACCTGAGCGTTGCCCTGCCGTTCCCGGCGCCGGTGGGAAGCCCTCATGTCACGCTGTACGATCAGATGAAGCTCATCGGGATCGATCTGAACCGGCGATCGCTCGACAATCTCCCGACACTGGCTCCGGATCAGATCACAGCCATCGCCGAGGCGCTTGGGATCGAGAGCAACCCGTTCGCAGGAGCCCGTGTCACCATGGTGGACTCAGGTTTCAGGAATCCGATGGCGCGCCAGTTCGGCGGCGGCCTGCAGCATGAGGTCCGTCCCGGCTGGTCGCTGGGGGCCGACATTCTCGTCGTCGATACCACCCGCCTGGAACGGAACCGGGACCTCAACGTCCCATTGCCGGCGGTGCGGCAGGACGATCCTGCCGAGCGCCCCTTCTTCGGTCTGCGCAGCGGGACCCGGCGGCCGGTTCCGGGGCTCGACAGCGTCACCGTCCGCGAGTCGACGGCGGAGGCACTCTACCGGGCGTTGACGATCAGCTCCGAGTTCCGTCATTCCCGGGGACAGCTCAGCGCCCACTACGTGCTGTCGAAGAACGAATCGAGCGACGACAACGAGCGGGACGCGGGGGGGATATCCTACGAGAACGGGTATGACCTGAATTCGGAATACGGTCCCAGCCTGCTTGACAGGCGCCACCAGTTCCACGCCCAAGGCGTCGTCATGCTGCCCGGAGACGTCGATCTCTCGACCGGAATGCACATTTCGTCGAGCGCTCCCTTCGACGCACGCATGGGCGCCGATTCGAACGAGGACCGGGGCGGAGCCGACCGCCCCTATCGCGCGCCCGGCGTGCCGTTCACCAGAAACGCCTTCCGGAACAAGTCGACCGCCGACATCAACCTCCGGGTGCAAAAGCGGTTTCCACTGGGCGAGACCGGCCATGCTCTCCTTTCACTGGAGTTCTTCAACCTCCTGAACCTCGACAACGTAACGCTGAACCAGTGGTTCCCGACCGTGGCCAATTACTGCGCCGACTCACGCGACCTGGCCTGCGGGTTGAGCGGACAGCCGACCAATCCGAACTTTGCTCAGATCCGGGGCCCGGACGGCCAATACCTGACGGGAAACATCCCCGGACCGCCGTTCCAGGTGCAGATCGGCTTCCGGCTGCTGTTCTAGCGGGGCGGCTGCTTCGTACCGACAAGCCAGGGAAAACAGTTATCCACGAAGGACAACGCGGGGACACGAAGAAAAACTCAGAGAAGCGCTGGCAGAGGTCTCAGGGGACGGTGGGGCCGTCTCCGGCCAGGGTGGTGCGGTGCATGATGCGCTTGTAGACGCCGTTGTCCCAGGGGCGGCCGCGGTGGAGGCAAGAGCGGTTGTCCCACATCACCAGGTCGTTGGTCTTCCACCGGTGCCGGTAGACGAATTGCGGTTGGGTGGACCATTCCAGGAGCTCCTCCAGCAGGGCGCGGCCCTTCGGGATGTCCCAACCGATAATGTGGGAGGCGTAAGACCCCACGTAGAGGGCTTTCTTTCCCGTCTCGGGGACGGTGCGGACCAGCACGTGGCGAACCGGGGGCGTCGCCTTGAGGAAGGCCTCGGTCAAAAGACCAGGCGCGATCTGGGACCGGGAATGGGCCATGCTGTGCTCGGCGACCAATCCTTCAAGTTGGGCCTTCCTGGATTCGGGCAGTGTGGCATAGGCAGCCCGAAGGCTGGCGTACTCGGTCTCGCCGCCGCGGGGCGGCACTACCTTGGCCGACAGCATGGAGGCTTTCAGGGGGACGGACTTGAAAGAGCCGTCGGAATGCCAGAGATTGTTGCCGGCCTGATAGAGGGAACGCTTGTCCCGGGGAGGGATGAGGCGGCCGTCCTCATCCACGTTGGCGATGCGGTTGATGGGGCCACCGCCTCCGTAGGGATCGCTGGCAATGGTCATCTGGAGCCGGCCGAATCCCCGGGTGAAGGCCACCTGCTGCTCGTCGGAGATGTCCTGGTCGTGAAAGGCCAGCACCGAATGCCTGTAAAGGGCTCGGCGAAGCTCGGCAAACGTCTCCTTGGTGTGTGGAGAGCCCACGTCAACACCCTGCACCGCGGCTCCGATGTGTTCTCCCAGCGGGACGATGGTCATTTCCGTGGAACCTTCTTTCGGGAAATCCGTGGCCGCCCTCAATCGTCTCGGCGGCCGCTTCGATATTCGTCCCGGACCCGCCGGGCAAAACGCTTGAGGCCCCGCCCGGCTTTCTCGATTTCGGGGCGGGCCTCCCGCCAGGCCTCCTTGGCCCGGGGCTTGACCTCCTCTTCCAGAACCTCCCGAGCCTTGGCGCGGGCCTCCGGATTCTGAACCAGGACGCGTGCGGCAGTGATGACCAGGCGGCGAAGCAGAGTCATTGCAGATTGTCCTTTCTCCGAAACCTCGAAGAGGGTCGGGTTGCCGAACCGGGCAGGGGACGGCGGCTTGAAATTCTATCCGCCCTGGAGCCGCCTTGCGTCCACCAACATACGGACAAACTCTTTCATGTAGAGCGCGTTGTCGTGCCAGGTGCGGGCGCTCACCAAGTTGCCGTCCCGCACGCAGCCGTCGTCCACGAAGGTCGCGCCGCAGATCTGCACGTCGAATCGACACTTGGCCACTGTGGCCATGCGCTTTCCCCGTACCACGCCCGCCGCCGCCAGGATCTCGGCTCCATGGCACACCGAGGCCACCGGCTTGCCCGTTTCAAAGAAATGGCGAACGATGTCCACCAGATGTCTATCGTAGCGCAGATACTCCGGCGCCCGTCCTCCTGAAACAAAGAGACCGGCATACCCGTCCGGCTCAACGTCCCGAAAGGCGATGTCGGAGTTCCAGTGGTAACTGGGCGATTCCCGGGTCACCTCCCACCCCGGCGGTATCTCATGTATGACGAGATGGTAGCGGCGTTTCTCCGGAGCCGCCACCACCGCCTCGAACCCCTCCTCCTGCACCCGATAGTAAGGGTAGAGAGTGTCCATGGCTTCGGAGGCGTCGCCGATGACGATCAGGATCTTTTCCATCCGGCCCTCCCGATTTGGAATTTTTCTGGTTGCCTCGACCGATGCCGTCTGTCAACCCTTGCGCAACGGTAACAGGAAGAGACCGCAGGCGGCCAGAAAGAATAGTCCTGCAATGTAATAGAAAACGGCATGCACGGCGTCGGGACGATACAGCCACCCTGCAATCACCGGCGAAGGAGCGCTCAAGGCCAGACGGGAGAAGGAGACGAACCCGATGGCGGTGGTGGTGGTGCGGCGCCCGGCCACATCCAGGGCGGCGGCAGTCAGCACCGGCTGGTCGCTGTAGAGGAAGACCCCCATAAGCAGCAGCAGCACCGGGAAGGCTCCCAGGTGACCGTACCAGGCCATCAGCAGGGTCAACACCCCCAGGGCCAGCAGGTTGGGCACCAGGACCATCTTTCGTCCGAACCGGTCCGAGAGATGTCCCAGCAGCGGCGAGGCGGTCATTCCGACCAGGCCCAGCAGCGAGAAGTAGAAACCCCTCGTTTGGTCGCTCAGGTCCAGCACATCCTTGGTGTAGAGGGCGACGACCGCGGTGAATGCCACAAAGGCCATGCCCCTCAGTCCCGCGATGGCGATGATTCCCCACAGGACGCCGTTCCTGAACATCTGCCGGGTGTAACCGAGCTGGTCCGACAGATTGGCGCTCTCCTGAGCCGAAGGCGAGCCCGCCTGCCGGCTTCCGATGTCCCGAAAAGCCCAGTGGACGGGAAGCATCAGGAGCAGGGGAAGCAGGGCATAGGAGCCGATGATGCTTTGCCAGGTGAGCATTCCCAACAGCAGGCCGGTGGTGGCCGGTCCCAGGATCTCGCCCACGTTGCCGCCGACCCCGTACACCGACAGGGCGAAGCCGCGGCGCTCGGCGAAGCGGTTGGAGAGAGAGGCCATCGCGGGCAGGTGCCAAAGAGAGGAGGAAGCGGCCACGATCGCCATTCCGCAAAGGACCGTCACGTACCCGGGAGCCGAACCGACCACCAGCCAGCCGATTCCGAAACCGCCCATGCAGAGGGTCATGACCAGGCCCCAGTATCGCTTGAGCAGGTCCATCGCCACCCCTCCGGGCAGATCGATCAGGCCGGCCACCACTTCCTGGACCGCCGAAATGGAGGTGGTCTGCAGATTGGAGAGGGCGAAGGATTCCCGTATATTGGGAAACAAAACCAGCAGGCTGTGCTGGAAGGCGTGGAACAGCGTGTGGGAGCCGGAAATCCCGGTCAGGATAAAGCCGCGCTTTCCTCGCAGGTCGCCCGGCCGGCCTCCTTGAGAGTGGGGGGTGTTCATTACGATTGTGGGCGGAACAGAAAGAACTGGAATCGGTACAGGTCCGAACCGAATTCGGGGCGCAAACATAGCGCCTTCAGTGGGAATTGTAAAGCAGATCCGAGCCGGCAGATCCGAGCCGGCGGCGTGCCCTCTCGGCTGTGGGTGGCGGCGCTTTGCGGATTGCCTTGAACCCCGGCCTGGCCTCCCGCTGGTTGCAGGCTCCAAGGAGTACCGTGACTGAAATGGCCGATCCAGCGCTTGGTCCGACCTGCCCCGTCCTCGTTACCGGGGGAAGCGGGTACATTGGGTCGTGGCTCGTCAAGAGGCTCCTCGAACTCGGACACCATGTCCACGCGACGGTTCGCGATCCGGCGGATCCGAAAGAGACCCGCCACCTGGAAGCCATGGCCACGGATTCGGCGGGATCCTTGTCGCTCTATGGAGCCGAATTGCTGGACCCGGCGGGATTCGACCGCGCAATGGCCGGGTGCGAGGCGGTGTTCCACACTGCGTCCCCGGTCATCGGCCGGGGAGTCAGGGATCCGATGCGTGTCCTCATTGAGCCTGCAGCCAGCGGGACCCGGAACGTCCTGGAAGCGGTCAACCGTTGCCCGACGGTGCGCCGCGTGGTCTTGACCTCCAGCGTGGCTGCTATCTACGGAGATGCCATTGAGATGGCCGGGACGGAGGAGGGGTGTTTCAACGAGAGCCACTGGAACGAGACCAGCAGCGAAAGCCACCAGCCGTATGCATTCTCCAAGGTGCTGGCGGAACGGCTGGCGTGGGAGGTCGCGGGAGCCCAGAATCGCTGGGACCTGGTCGTTGTCAATCCGGGGCTCGCCCTGGGGCCCGCGCTCAGCCCCCACGCGACTTCCGAAAGTGTGCGCATCATCCGCGACTTCGGGACCGGCTTCTACCGGCTGGGTGTGCCGAATGGGAAATTTGGAATCGTCGACGTGCGAGATGTGGCGGAAGCGCATGTACGGGCAGCGATGACGACGGAGGCGACCGGGCGGCACATCCTTGTCGCTGAGACGCTGAGTCTGCAGGAGATCGCGGCGATTCTTCGCGAACATTTCGGTGGCGGGTTTCCTTTCCCACGCCGCACGTTGCCGAAGTTTGTGGCGGTGTTGCTCGCTCCGCTGGCGGGGCTCAAGCGATCCGAGGTCCGTCGGAACGTCGGCCACCCGCTCAGATTCGACACTCGGCGTGCGACGACCCACTTGGGAATGAGGTTCCGACCGGTTGCAGGAGCCATAGTGGATCACTTCCAGCAGCTTATCGACGATGGCCTGGTGCAGTCGCGTGCAAGATCCCGGGTGAGGAGTGATTCTTGAGGCCAGGGCGGAGCCCGCAGTCGAGCCGGAGCGGGGCAAACGCGGCTTTCCGGGAGTGACGATCAGCTGTTGAGGCAGCGAGGTGTTGGTGAGGCTGCACGAGTTGTCAAGGACTTCCGAGCCGCTCAGGGAGCAATGGCGGGCTGGGCTGCCGACTGGGCCAGCCGAACCAGTTGGAGAAACTCGGAGCGATAGCCGAAACGGTCTTCCCCGCGGGCTGCCCGGGCCAGTTCGATCACCTGGTCGTAGTCGAACTTTTCCGTATAGGGACTTCCCTGCATCAATTGACCGAACCCCGCCACCGCCGCGGCGAAGCGCACGTCCAGGGGAGCCTGCTCGATCCGCTCATGTTCGTTGGCGGAGGTCACCGCCTGGGAGATCAGGGTGCTGGTGTCCGATTCCGGCAACTTGTAGCGAATCTTCACAAAGGCGTATTCGCCGCTTGCGGCGCCTGGCTGCGGTTTCTTCTCCCGCCCATAGCGCAGCGGGGGCACCCGCTCACCCCCGGAGCCGACCGGGGTAATTTCATAGATCGCGGTCACCCGGTGGCCGGAGCCGATCTCGCCGGCGTCCACCCGATCGTTCTGGAAATCCTCGCGGGCCAGCATGCGGCTCTCGTAGCCGATCAGCCGATATTCGCTCACCCGGGCCGGGTTGAACTCGACCTGGATCTTGACATCCTTGGCGATGGGGAAGAGCGTCGAGGTGGCTTCGTCAACCAGCACCTTGCGGGCTTCGGAGAGAGTGTCGATGTAGGCGGCGACGCCGTTGCCGTTCTGCGCCAGCGCCTGCATGAGCCGGTCATTCAGATTGCCCATGCCGAAGCCCAGCACCGATAGGAACACGCCGCTTTTCCGCTCGCGTTCGACATAGCCCTGCAGCTGATCCAGGTCGGTGATCCCCACGTTGAAATCGCCGTCGGTGGCCAGGATGACTCGGTTGACGCCATCGGCCATGAAATGCTGCCTCGCCAGTCGGTAGGCGCGCTGAATCCCCGAGGCGCCGGCGGTGGAACCGCCCGCTCTCAGTTGACCCAGGGCGGCCAGGATCTTCTCGCGCTCGCTCACCGGGGTGGGCTCCAGGGCCGTGGCAGACGATCCCGCATAGGTCACAATGGCCACCCGGTCCGCCGGCTCCAGGGACCCGAGCAGCAGTCGGAGCGAATTGACCAGCAGGGGCAGTTTGTTGGGCTGGCCCATGGAACCCGAGGTGTCGATCAGAAACACCAGGTTCGCCCGTGGACGAGGGCCCGTCAGCTCGAATCCGCGGATGCCGATATGCATCAAGCGGGTCGAGGGGTTCCAGGGAGCAGGCAGTACCGTCACCCGGGTCGCAAAGGGGGTGTCTCGCCCCGTGGGCGCGGGATAGTCGTAGGCAAAATAATTGATCAACTCCTCGATGCGAACGGCCTCCTTGGGCGGCAGCGTGCCTTGCTGCAGCGAGGCGCGCACAAAGCTGTAGGCAGCGGTATCGACATCGATGGAAAAGGTCGAGACCGGCTCTTCGGCAACCATCTTCAGCCGGTTGGGATCGACGCGGGGGAAGCGATCCCGGGACCGGGCGCCGCTCTCCTCCACTTTGCGGAGTTGATCGGCAGCCCTCCTCAAACTGCTCCTGAGACCGACAAGGCGGTCCGAGAGTTCGCCGCGAACCCTCGCGGATCTTGAGGCGACGGCGCCCACTTCGCCACCTGTGATCATCGTCAGTGCCCCAGGACGGGAAGGAGGGGCTGGCGGCGGGGCAGGGAACGCAGGCGAGGCAGGCGCAGCCGGTTGGTTGGGATCCGCAGCGGTAGCCGTGGCGGACTCTGAACTCAAAACCGATACCGCGCCGGTAACGTCAACGGTGACACCCTCCGTTGCCGCCAGCGGAGCCGTTTCAGCGGTAGCAGGCGCGGCCGGGGCTGCCACCTCGGCGGGTCGGTTCGCCGGATTCTCCGGGGGCGTCGGCGCGGACCCTGCTGAAGGCGGATCACCGGCGGTCACGGTTGCCGAAGCTTCTTGACGGGACTCGATCGCCTCTTCTTCGGCAGGAACCGGAGCGGGCTCGGATTCAAGCCTGGCAACCTGGCTCGTTTCCACCGGTTCGGTCGACCAAGTGAGCAGCCAGTAAGTGAAGGCGCCGCCGGCGAGCGCCAGGCACAAGGCACCGGCAGCCGCTACGTAACGAAGTTGAAGGGGATGGATTCTCTGTTTCAGCCAGGACATGATAGTTGCCTCCTGCCCTGTCTGACGCGGCTGAACCGGCAATCCTTGGTGGTGTCCGTCAAAGGCCTCCATGGCCTTCGAAAGCGTCTGCTTTTTGGCCTCGGGATTCGGCTTGGGCGATCTGCGCTTCAGTTCCTTTTCAAGCCTTTCCAATTCGTCTCTCACAGTACCATCCTCTCAGTCTGCGCCTTTTGGCCGCGCAACTTCTTGCGCGCCTGGTGCAGCCGCCAGGAGACCGTTGCTTCGCTGACTCCCAGGATCTTGCCGGCTTCTCCGTGTCGAAGACCCTCCGCCAGCACCAGGATCACGGTGGCTCGCAGCTCTTCGCTCAACTGCCCTAGCACCTGTTGCAGCCAAATGGAATCCTCACCCCCGCTGCTGCTCTGGCGATGGCCGCGAACGTCCTGCTCCACGAATTCCTGCTCGTTTCGGCGGCGGGTGGCGTTGCGGCGCATGGCGTCCCGGGCCGCGTTCACCACCACCCGGTAAAGCCAGGTAGTGAATCGACTCTGGCCGCCGTAGGACGCCAGCCTGGTCACCAGGCCCACGCAGACATCCTGCGCCAGATCCTCCGCCTCCGCCCCGCCTCCGAGCATGCGCGCGCCGACGCGGTAGATCAGGGCGTAGTGGCGTTCCAGCAACTCCGAAAAGGCGTTCCTGTCTCCCGCGGCGGCCCTGCGAGCCAGGATTTCGTCGGCCTGCTCGGTCATTGACTTGGAAAGGTTCTCCGAGAAGAATCGGAAAGGGGTCGGAGCGACATGTTTGCTTGGATCAACCGCGCCACCGTGCATGGATTCCCAGCCTCATCCATTGAGACGCACCCGGCGGTCGTATTCTTTGAAGAAAATTTCGGGTTGCGGGATGTGTGGGGGCCCATTTTCCGAAGCGGCTTCCAGCGTCCGCGTGATATCTGCAATCTGCTTTCCGGCAAGCATATCCGTCAGAGGTGCACTGTCAACACTCACATGTGCAATGGGCACAGCCCTGTGGCCGGAGGAGCCACTGCTGTTTCCCAAACCGGCAGCCCCGGCCAGTCCTGATCGATTGGCCGTTGATCTTCGGCGAAACCGCATTCAGAAGGAGCGAGGCGGGCGAGCCCGCTTGAACGGCCAGTCACCATCCGATATACAGTAGGTGCCGTACCTGTGAGAAAGGGCATTCAGGCGCTGCCGGCGGCAATGCTCCCATTGACTCTCTTCTCGATTTCTTGCAGCAGTATTGGCTGGAAGAGATCCCAGGTTGCACCTCGGACCGCCGGGCGGGGTCCGAGAGCCTTTCACTCAAACGAGTATCCTCCATGGCTCCCATAGATACCGGCATCGTTGTGGTTTACCTGAGCGGAGTGGCTCTGCTGGGGGTCTACTTTTCCAGGCGGCAAAAGACCACCGAGGACTACTTTCTGGCGGCGCGCAGCGTTCCGGGCTGGGTGGTGGCCTTCTCCATCCTGGGCACCATTTGCGGGAGCGCCACCTTCGTGGGACATCCCGGAAACGTGTTCCACGACAACATGTTTCTAATTCCCGCCCACCTGATGCCGCTGATCGTGATGCTGCTGCTGGCCCGGCGCATCGTGGTGTTCTACCGGCACAACGTGCGCATGACGGCCTATGAATACCTGCAGCAGCGCTTCGGCTATCCCGCGCGGGCCTACGGCGCCGCCACCTTTCTGGTCAGCCGGGTGGCCGACGTCAGCGTCACCTACTACTTCCTGGCCCTGGCCACGGCGGTGCTGACCGGGTGGGACGTCACCGGCGTGATCCTGATTCTGGGCGCGGTAACCGTGCTCTACACCCTGATCGGCGGCATCCAGGCCGTGGTCTGGACCGACGTGGTCCAGGGCATCTTCCTGGTGGGCGGGGGCCTGCTCTGCATCCTGCTCATTCTGTTCGGATCCGACGCCGGCCCTTCCCAGATCCTTGCGGCTGCCTGGGAGGGGGGCAAGTTCGAGATCGGCCGCTGGCAATGGGACGCCACCCAGAACAACCAGTGGCTTCTGATCCTTGGTTCGATAGTCGCCTGGCTGCAGTCCTTCTGCTGCAACCAGCACAACGTGCAGCGCTACCTGCTGGCCCGCTCCGATCGGGAAGCCGTCCGCGGGGCCGTCATGGGAGCGGGGGCCTGCGTGCCGGTGTGGCTGCTGTTCATGCTGCTGGGAGCGCTGCTATGGTCCTACTACCAGTTCAGCGCCGAGGTGGTGCCGGCGGACGTCATGGCGGTCAAGGACCGCATCGTTCCCTACTTTGTCAGCACCCAGTTCCCGGCGGGTCTCAAGGGCATGGTTCTGGCCGCCCTTATCGCCGCCGCCATGTCTTCGCTGGACTCGGATCTCAACTCGCTGGCGACGGTGGTGGTCAACGACTTCTTCGGCAAGCTGCGCCCCCGCGCTTCCGAGAGCCTCAGGCTGCTGGTGGGCAGAATCTCGGTGGTCGGCCTGGGCGCCGCCTCCATTCTGCTGGCGCTCCAGTGGACCCGGATCGACAGCGCCTCCCTGGTCGAGTTCTCCCTCACCATGACCATGATCTTCACCGGAGGCATCCTGGGACTGTTTGCCGTGGGCATGCTGTTCCGCTGGACACTGGCCAGGGGTGCCAACCTGGGCATCCTGGCCTGCCTCCTGTTTACCGCCTGGGCCACCCTGACCCAGGTGAGGCTGCCGGGAAGCGCCGAGCCCATCCTCGATCTGGGGAGCTTCAACTGCACCCTAAGCCTGTGGCTGACCGGGGTGCTCGGCCACCTGGTGCTGGTCTCGGTGGCCTTGGCGGCCAGCCTGATCCTGCGCCGGTCCGAGGGACGTCCGTAGTAGAGAGAATGGAGCGTATTGCAAAATTCGTAGCGGGGCAGGTCAACTTGCCGGCAAACCTGATGTTCGGCTTTTTTCAATATCGGTTGCGACCGGGTGAAAAAGGCTGTCGAACCACAAAAAGCACAAAAGGCACAAATTGTGTTTTTGTGCCTTTTGTGGCCATTCCCGGCAAACGTCCCGCTGCCGAATTTTGCAAACGGCTCAATGAGCATATTGTTTTAGAATCGTCCGAAATTACCGTGATCCAGGAGGGAAACCCATGGCTCAAGCAAACATCGACTACCGCGACTGCGATCGGCAGGTCTGGGAGGAGGAACTGGAGGACTTCGTCCCTTCCCGAATCCTGGACGCCCACATCCATTGCTTCTGGCGCTCCGCCGTCACCGGAGTGGATCCGGAGTCGCTCAAGAAGGAGGACAACGATCTGGAGACCTTGAATCAGTGGGCCGAGGTCCTCTACCCGGGCCGGGGCATGCAGTACCTCATCCTGGGACACCCCTTCCCGGGAACCGACGTGGCCAAACACGTGGAGTTGAACCGCAGCGAGATCGACGGGGTTCCCGGTGTCCGCCACAACCGCCTGGTGACGCCCTCCTGCAAGCTGGCGGACATCGAGCGGGACCTCAAGCACCCCCAGTTCGTCGGCCTGAAGCCCTACCGCACCCACTCGATCACCGGGGACATCGCCCAGTGCCGCATCCATGAGTTTCTGCCCCACGAGCAGATGGAGTTCGCCAACCACCACGGCCTGTGGGTGACCATGCACCTGTCCCGCTTTCACGGCTGCGCCGACCATCTCAACCTGCAGGACCTGGAGGAATACACCACCAAGCGCTATCCCAACCTCAAGTGGCTGCTGGCCCACTGCGCCCGCAGCTTCACCTACTGGCCCATGCAAGAGGCGGTGGAACGGCTCAGGGACATGCCCAACATCCACTACGACACCTCGGCGGTGACCGACCCCCGGCCCTACATCTCCCTGCTCACCAAGGAGGACCCCCGCCGGGTCTTTTGGGGCTCGGACGGAGTGGGGGCAGCCTTCTTCCACGGCCACTACGCCGCCCTGGGGCGAGCCTGGGAGCACTACGATGCCGACCGGGGTGACCTTCAGTTTCCCCACTGCGACGGCCGGCCCATCCTGGCGGTCTATGAGCAGCTTCTGGCCATGAAGTTCGCGGCCGAGGTCGCCGGCCTCTCCAGGGACCAGGTCGAGGGACTCTTCTGGCGGAACGCGGCCACCGCTCTGGGAATCGGCGAAGAGGAAGGGGCGAGCAACGATTAGGACAACAAGCCGCACAACCGCCTTGGAGGCAGGCTTGAGGACGCAGATTGTGCCGAACACCGAGAGAAGGCCGGGGAGCGGGTGGGTCCTGGTTGAGATACGATTGGCGGAAAGGTGGCTGGATGGGGCTTGGGTGCGCACAGAAAACACCCGCTAATTCGGTAGGGTTCGAGAATTTCCTGACTTCTGCACAAGGGAGAGAGTGATGACAACCAGACAAGACGGATTCCTGGCGGACTGGTACAGCCGGGTGGTATTTGGCGTAATCGCGCTGTCGCTGGCGATGCTGGCGTTTCAAGGGGCCTGCACGGTGCAACCGGTCGTGCGAGCACAAGATTCGGAGTGCGGGGCAAGATTCAACCCGTGCTACGTAGAGGTGTTGGATGTTGCCGGACACGTGGATGTGAATCAACCATTGAATGTAGTCGTTTTGAACAAATGAACGACGTGCTCAGAACAGTCGATGTAGATGACCAGCGGTCGTTGCGCGTTCGCTTGCTATGAAAATCGTGGAAAATGGCTAACTTCGTTCCAGTTTTGTTGTGCTTCATCGGCCTTGGTGCATTCTGGAGCGGATGCGGCCCTCAGCCGGAAACGCCCATCGAGATCGGATCGCGGCGCCAGCTCCTGGTGGACGACGCCCTGATCGAGCAAACCGACGGGACGGTCGAGCTGCGCCTGCATTCCCCGGTGGAACGGGAGGTGGTCTTTACCCACGACCGGCCCTGGGAGGGCGGTTATTCCGGATACAACACCCTGTTTCGTGACGGCGACCGCTACCGCATGTACTACCGGGCGGCCGCCTGGCCGGGGATCGGCAAGGAGCCGACCCTGTGGGTCTGCCTGGCTGAAAGCCGGGACGGCATCCGCTGGATGAGGCCGGAGCTGGGGCTGGTGGAGTTCCAGGGCTCCAAGAGGAACAACATCATCCTCTCGGGGGAGGTCTCCAACACCTTCGTTCCCTTCAAGGACGCCAACCCCGCCGCCAAGCCCGAAGAACGCTACAAGGCCCTGGCGGCCTTGAGCGATCCACGCGGACTCTACGCCTTCGCCTCCCCCGACGGGGTCCGCTGGCGGAAGATGAGCGATGCTCCGGTGATCACCCGGGGCAAGTTCGATTCCCAGAACGTGGCCTTCTGGGACAGTGCGCGGCAAGTCTACCGGGCCTACTACCGGGAAATACGCGGCCCCAACGACGAGATTCGTCCCGAGGGGCCGCAGTTGGGTCTCGACCCCGCGGGGCCGGCCCGGGACGTCATGACCTGCACTTCCGAGGATTTCCTCAAGTGGAGCGAACCCCGCTGGCTCCAATACCCCGGGGCTCCCCGTGAACAGCTCTACCTCAACCAGGTCCGGCCCTATTTCCGGGCTCCCCATCTGCTGGTGGGGTTTCCGGGGCGGTTCATGGCCGGGCGCGAGATTGAGAAGGGGCTGCCGATTACCGAGCACCCCTCCTATCGCTACGGCTCCATCTCGGAGACCCTGTTCATGAGCAGCCGGGACGGCCTCTCCTTCAAGCGCTGGGGCGAGGCCTTCATCCGCCCCGGCCCCCGCAGGGAGCGCTGGATCTACCCGGCTTCCTTTCCCGCCTACGGGTTGCTGGCGACCCCGGCCGAATCGGCTGACAGGCCGGACGAGCTGTCGCTCTATGTCAATGACGGCGGGTATTGGACCGCCAACGGGAAGGCTTCGCGGTTGCGGCGCTACACCCTGCGGATGGACGGCTTCGTCTCGGCCCGGGCGGGCCTGAGCGGCGGCGAACTGGTGACCCGGCCCTTGGTCTTTCGAGGCGGGGAGCTGACCCTGAACTACGCCACCTCGGCCGCCGGCAGCCTGCAGGTGGAGGTTCAGGATGCGGCCGGCCGACCGGTTCCGGGCTTCAGCCTGGCCGAGTCGCCGGAGACATTCGGGGATCGCATCGACGGCGCCGTGACCTGGAAAGGCGGCGCCGACCTGGCCGACCTGGCTGGGAAGCCCATCCGCCTGCGGGTGGTGCTGAAGGATGCCGACCTCTACGCCTTCCGCTTCGGTAGTCCCTGAGGTCGAGTTGAGGCAACAGGAAGGGGATGCCGCTCAAGCCTTTTGGGAGGAACCGTCCAACAACTCCAAGGCAGGCATGCAGAAAGTCCCGTAAGCGGCCACCCCTGCTTGGGGGGACTGTCAGGCGATTACCGTCACTGCAAACTTGAACTGATGAAACGGACCGCCATCAGAGGTCTCTACCATCGTTGGGAAAGCGGTGTTTAGGAATATGCGTCACTATTCAAAGATAGATCTACCGATTCCGATTCTGATCTGTATGGCGCTTTTGTACCCAATCGTCGATGACCTTGCAGCGGACATGGAATTCAGTCCGGATCTGCTGATTATAATGGGCCCGGCTACTCTCTTGCTTGCTCTGTTGTTGGTTTGCTTTCTCCCCGTCTACTACCAGATCGAAGCCTCTGTATTGATAATTCGGGCTGGATTCTTGAGAACGAGTGTCCCGATCTCGCAGATAACGAAGGTTCAACCCACCTGGAACCTGCTCAGCGCTCCGGCCCTGTCCTTGGACAGGCTTGAAATAAAGTATTCTCCCGACGGCGTTCTCGGAGAAATCGCCCTGGTATCGCCAAAAGACAAGAAAAAGTTCATCGCTGACCTTGCTCGAAGCGACCCCGAGCTCATCATCCAGGGTGATGGCTCCGGACTCATCCGACGTCGTGCGGATACTGCAACAATCGGGTGAGAAGTTTCCTTCAAATCCGCGCCTGGTAGGTGTAGAGCCGGTGGTAGCGGCCTTGCCGGTCGATCAGTTGATCGTGGGTCCCCCGCTCCACGATCCTGCCGTTCTCGATGACCAGGATCTGGTCGGCTTTGCGAATGGTGCTCAAGCGATGGGCGATCACCAGGGTGGTGCGACCCCGGATCAGCTCGTTCAGGCTTTCCTGAATGAAGATCTCGCTCTCGGTGTCCAGGTTGGAAGTGGCCTCGTCCAGGATCAGGATTCTGGGGTCCGCCAGCAGTGCCCGGGCGATGGCTACCCGCTGTCGCTGACCCCCCGAGAGCTTGACCCCCCGCTCCCCTATGAGGGTGTCCAGTCCCTCCTGCAGCCGGTCCGCAAACTCCTTGACGTGGGCCGCCTTCACCGCGCTCAGCAGGTCGGCCTCGGAGGCTTTGGGCTGGCCGAACAGGATGTTCTCCCGGATGGTTCCCTCGTAAAGGAAGTCATCCTGCAGGACCACGCCCAGCCGTGACCGATAGCTTCCCAGGGTCACCCGGGACAGGTCGATGCCGTCCACTTCCACCATACCCTTGTCCGGCGTCAGGAAACTCGCGGCCAGTCCGGCGATGGTGGTCTTGCCGGAACCCGAGCTGCCCACCAGGGCGGTGACCGACCCCGGAGGAGCCTCGAAGGAGATGTCTCTGAGAACTTCGGTACCCTGCTGGTAGGAAAAATGGACTCCCTTGAAAACAAGGTTCCCCCTCACATCCTCCAGCCGACGGGTGCGAAGCGGGTTTTCGCTCTCCTTGGGGACGCTCATCAGCTCCTTGGTGCGGTCCAGGCCGGCAAAGGCCTCGGTGAATTGACTTCCGATATTCCCCATTTCAACCAGTGGGGCCACCAGAAACAGCAGGTAGGCGATGAAGGCCATCAGGTCTCCCGTAGTCATGCTTTCCTCGACCACCATGGAACTCCCCACCCACATGATGCTTACTGCAGGCAACCCGACGAGCAGCGTGCCGGCGCTGGTGACCAGGCTGGTCGCCGTGAGGGTCTTCCTGACGTTGTCGAAGATCCGCTCCACGCCCTTCTTGAAGACAGCGACCTCGGACTCTTCGGCATTGAAGCCCTTGATCACCCGGATCCCTCCCAGAGATTCGGTCAGGCGGCCGGTGACGTCGGCATTGACCTTGGCCCGTTCCCGAAAAATCGGGCGCACGTATCCGAAGGCCTTGAGGGAAATCAGGCCGAACAGGGCCAGCGGCACCACCACGTAGAGGGTTAGCAGGGGGCTGAGGTCCAGCAGCAGGAAAAAGACCACCACAGAGGTGAGAATGCCGCCGAACATCTGGACCAGCCCGGTCCCGATCAGATTGCGCACCCCCTCCACGTCCAGCATGATCCGCGAAACCAACTCGCCCGACTTGGTGTTGTCGAAGTAGCGCACCGGCAGCTGGATCACGTGCTTCTGAACATCCACGCGCAAGATCGAGATGAGGTGCTGGGCTTCCACGCTCAGCAGGCGGGTCAACACGAAGGAGGTGACGGCTTGCACGGACAGCGCGGCTCCCACGCTGAGCAGCAGGATCTTGAGGAGTTCCGTGTCGCCCTTTCCGATGACGTCGTCCATGAGGTACTTGAAGGACCCCGGCAGCACCAGGCGCGAGAAGCGGTTTACGATGATCAGGATCACCCCGAAGATCACCAGTCTCCGGCGGGGCCAGATGATGTGCCGAAGCACGTACTGGAGCGAGGAGAGGGAAAATTTTCCGCGTTTTTTGCGTTGCTTGTCCTGGCTCATGCCGGCTGCCCGTAGATGTTTCCCGTCAACGCGGAGGTTGTGCCTTCTCGGTGAAGAAGGGATCCCGCGGGAACGGTTTCGCTGCCGTCCTGTGGACCCGGGGGCAACAGTCTGGAATTCCCGAGGGATATCTGCATTTTAGCATGGAGGCTGGAGCAGGGCGGGGAGTGGAGCAATTGCCATCCCACGCTGCCGCCACCGTAGGGGCAACCCTTGTGGTTGCCCGGTTGTTACCGTTGACCCGATCATCCCCGCATCGGGCAGCCGATGGCGGAAGGCGGAATTGGCGGCCTGCCATCCCGATTCTCCTTGACAGCGGGCGGGGCTGGATTTAACTTATCCTCTATCCGTAACTCCAAGGGAGATCACCATGAAACGACGGGTCGACACGTCAGGCGCCGGATCGCATCTGCCAGGGCGGCGGGCTTTCCTGAAAGTAGGCGCACTCAGCTACATGGGCCTCAGCCTCAGCGACTATTTCCAGTTGTCCAGCCTGATGGCCAACACCAACCCAAAGGCCAAAGCCCAGTCCTGCATCATGATCTGGATGTTCGGGGGCCAGAGCCACCTGGACACCTGGGACGTCAAGGGCAACAGCGGGTTCAACCCCATCTCCACCAATGCGCCCGGCATCCAGATATCGGAGATCCTTCCGAAGGTGGCCAGGCACATGGACAAGCTCTCGATCATCCGCTCCATGAAGAGCGAGTCCAACGCCCACTCGGAAGGCAGCTACTACTCCATGACGGGCCATCTCCCCACCACCACCACCCGCTTCCCCAGCGTGGGTTCGATCGTGGCCAGGGAGTTGGGCCAGCGCAACGAAATGCCCGCCTACGTGACCACCAGCCGCGGCCGCTTGAACTGTCGCAGCGCCGGGTTCATCTCCCCCATGTACGAACCGCTGACCCTGACATCGTCGGACCGGATCAGCGACGGCAAGGATTTCAAGGTGGCCGATCTGACGCTTCCCGGAGAGATCTCGGTTGAGGCCCTGCAGGCCCGGCAATCCTTTCTGAACCTGGTGGACGAGCGCTACCGCAAGATGGAGGCCGCCGCCAATTTCGGCATGGTGGATGCCTTTGACGAGCGGGCGCTGAGCCTGATCACTTCCCCGACCGTCAGGAAGGCGTTCGACGTTTCGCTCGAATCCACCAAGACCAAGGAAACCTACGGGACCGACCGCTTCGGACAGGGAGTCCTGCTGGCCCGCCGGCTGGTCGAGGCAGGCTGCCGGTTCGTAACCGTCGACGGCTGGAACCCCGCCGACGGACACAACTGGGACACCCACTACAAGAACGACCACTACTTGAGGAATGTCCTGGTTCCTCCCCTGGACCGGTCACTCTCGGCGCTGATGGAAGACCTGGATCAGCGGGGCCTGCTGGAATCCACCGTCGTTCTGGTGATGGGCGAGTTCGGCCGCACCCCCAACATCAACCCGGGGCGGGGCCGGGACCACTGGGCCCACTGCTGGTCTGTGGCGCTGGGAGGCGGCGGCATCAAGGGAGGCCAGGTAGTGGGAGCCAGTGACGAGCGGGGTGCCTACGTGGCCGAGCGAATGGTCACCATCGGAGACCTGTTCGCGACTGTCTACAAGGCCCTGGGCATCGACTACACCAAGACCTACCTGGGTCCGGGGCGCCGGCCCATCTACATCGCCAACGCCATCGGCGACAAGCAGGGTCAGCCCGTCCACGAGCTGGTCTGATTCGGAACCCTTTGCCGAAGCCGGCAGCATTCGCCGATTGGAAGCTGCCGGGCCTGTCCAGTTGCCGCCGCCGGTCCTCTCGGCTCGGCGGGCGGGCAGGACACGACAACGCCCGATCCCCAGGTCCCCCAACTGACGGTATCCTTCTTGCCCATCTCCGTCTGCCCTCTCGGTTTGCCCCCTTACGCTACGGCTCCCCGACGCTTCCTGTTCAGCCTGGCCGCGACGTTTTTGCTGCTGGGGGCCGCCTGCTCCGGTCCCACCGAGCAGGAACCGGTGCCCGATCCCTCCCGGCAGACAGCTAATGGGCCAGCCAAGCGCTCCAAACCGCTCCCCAAGATCGCCGCCGTCGTCACCACCTTCTTCCCCAACAGCCACGCCGGCGTGATCGTGGACAAGTTCCTGCGGGGGTTTCCGAACGACGACGGCCTGGTTCCGCCCCGGACCCGCATCGCCTCGATATACATCGACCAGATTCACCAGCGGGATGTTGGCCGCCAGTTGGCCCACGAGTTCGACATACCCGTCTACGAAAGCATCCGGGCGGCGCTGACCCTGGGTGGCGACAGGCTGGCGGTGGACGGGGTCCTGCTGATCGGGGAGCACGGGGACTATCCCGTGTCCAGGCTGGGACAGGAGATGCTGCCGCGCCGCTATTTCTTCGAGCAGATCGCGGGCGTCATCGGAGAAGCCGGCCGGCCGGTTCCCGTCTTCAATGACAAGCACCTCTCCTACCGCTGGGAGGACGCCCGCTGGATGTACGAAACAGCCCAAGAGATGGGGATACCCCTCTGGGCCGGCTCGGCCCTGCCGGTGGTCTGGCGCCGGCCCAACTGGGAACACCCCCTGGGCCGGAAGATCGACCGGGCGCTGGTGATCGGTTTCCACATGGTGGAGCGGTACGGGTTCCACGCCCTGGAAGTGCTGCAGAGCCAGGTGGAGCGGCGCCAGGGAGGCGAGAGCGGCGTCCGTTCGGTGCAGTGCCTTTCGGGCGAGGAGGTGTGGCGGGCCGGAGATGCCGGAAAGTGGTCCATGTCCCTGGCCCATGCCGCCTTGCGCAGCATCGAGGACGGACCCTCCAGGCTGGACCCTGCCAAGGTGGACTCCCCCCACGCTTTCCTGGTGGAGTACATGGACGGCCTGCAGGCGGCCGTGCTGATGCTGGGAGACAACGGCTACGTCCGCAAGTTCGCCTACGCCCAGCAGCGGGGCTCCGGCATCGACGCCCTGGAATACCACACTCAAAGCGGGCCCGCCCATGCCGCCTTTGGGTATCTTGGTCTCAATATCGAGGATTTTCTGCTTTCCGGCCGGCCGCCCAGTCCGGTCGAGCGCACCTACCTGACCACGGGTATCCTGGAGGCAGCCATGATCTCCCGCAGCCAGGGCGGACGCAGGATCCGCACCCCCCACCTGGCGAAGATCGCCTACCAGCCGGAGGACAAGGTGCACCGGCCCGCCGGGACGCGGCCTTCGGGGGCCAGCACCGGCGACTGGACCACCCTGGTCCCCGGGGCTACCCCAGGCGCCACCTCGATCCCCATCGGCCGCGACGGCACCGTCCGCGGGCCTCGTCCGGCAAGTCAAACTCCCGAACGGTGATCTCCCTTGTCCGAGAACGTCCTGACCACGCCTGACCTGATCGTCTTCTTTGGATCGCTGGCGGCCGTGCTGGCCATCGGCCTGTGGGCCAGCCGCAGAGAGGAGACCTCCGAGGACTTCTTTCTGGCCGGCCGCAACACCCCCTGGTGGGGGGTGGCCGGGTCGATCTTCGGCAGCAACGTCAGCGCCAACCACATGGTGGGGATGATGGGGATCGGGTTCAGCGTGGGCTTTGCCCAGGCCCACTTCGAGCTCGGCGCCATCGTGGGGCTGATGCTGCTCTGCTACGGCTTCCTGCCCGTCTACCGGCGCCTCAAGGTCTACACCCTCTCCCATTACCTGGGAGCCCGCTATGACGAGCGCAGCCGCCTTTCCTATTCGCTCATCATGGTGGTGCTGATGGCCGTCATCCAGATGGTTCCGGCGCTTTACATCGGCTCGCGCTCGGTCTGCGTCCTGCTGGGCGGCGACGCCGTCAGCCGGGTGGCGGTGACGGCGGCTGCGGAAATCCGCGGGCCTGCCGGTTCAGCCCTTCCCGCCGAGACCGTAGGTTCCCCCACCGGCCAGGAGCAGTCACGGCAGCGACGGGCCAAGCTCAACGTGAACCCCTTTTACTACGCCTTCTTCGTGATCGCTCTGGCGGCGGTCTCGGCCAGCTACACCATCTGGGGAGGATTGAAAGCCGTCATCTGGACGGACGTGATTCAGTCGGTCCTGTTGCTGGGGGCGGGGATTCTGCTGGCGTTTCTGACCTTCAGCCAGATCGGAGGCTGGGATTCCATGATGGCGATGGACCGGCAAGGGGCCGGCAAGATGCATCTCTATCTGCCCGCCAGCCACCCCGAGCTGCCCTGGACGGGGGTGCTGACGGGTCTGATGGCCCTGCACTGCTTCTATTGGGGAACCAACCAGTTCATCGTGCAGCGGACCCTGAGCGCTCGCAGCGACCTGGAAGCGCGCTGGGGGATCGTGGTGGCCGGATTCCTGAAGATGCTGATCCCCTTCTTCGCCATCGGAACCGGCGTGGCGGCCTTCTACCTGTTTCAGACCCGGCTGCCGGACCGTACCATCGCCCCCGATACGGCCTTCACCGAGCTGGTCAAGCTGGTGATCCCGCTGGGCACCGGCGTGGTCGGCCTGATCATGGCCGGAGTCATCGGGGCCATTCTCTCCTCCATCGACTCCATGATGAATTCAGCCGCCACCCTGGTGGCGGTGGACGTCTACAAGCGGCACCTGAACCCCAAGGCCGACGAGCGGCGCATGATCCTGGTGGGGCGGCTCTGCATCCTCTTCTTCGTGGTGCTGGCGGCGCTGATGGCCATCTTCGTGCTCGATCCCAACTCGGAGGAAAACTTTTTCCTCCAGATCGTGCAGTACGGGAGCTACCTGATGCCCGGCCTGCTGGTGGCTTTCCTGATGGGGATGTTCTGGAGGCGCAGCACTCCGGCGGCCGGCTTCGCCACCATCCTGGGAGGGATCTTCTATTCCTGGCTGGTGGAGTTTGCCTACAACAGCTACCACCTGAGCCACCCGGGCGTCTCGCACACTTTCGGATCGGAGCTCAACTTCTTCCACCGGGTGGTGCTGGTGATCCTCCTGTGCGCTGCCACCCAGGTCCTGGTCAGCTGGACCAGCAGGCGCGACCCCGACAAGGAAAAGCTGGTCTGGACCGACCTCACCGGCCATTCCTCTCGGGACCTCTCCCGCATCGCCTTCGGCCTGCTGGTCTCCATCGCCTGGTTCGCGCTGCTCGGCTGGTGGGTCTACCGGGAAACGCTGAGCCCTGTTGCAGCGGCTTGGCTGGGAGCCATCTGGACCCTGGCGCTCTTCTGGGTGGGCATGGGGAAAGGGAAGGGCGGCCCGACCGGTTTTCAGGGCATGATCGGGAAGCTGCGGGACGATCGCTTCTGGGCCGGCGTCCTGTGCGCCTCGGCCGTCTTTCTGATGTATGTCTTCTTCTGAGTCTCGCGGGGTGGGGATTCCAGTAAGCCGCGAAGCGGTGGCAGCACTTAGCCGTGGGCGTAAGCCCATGGAATCGGATTACCCCACACCCCAAGCTGCGTAGGCGGCGACTACAATCTAGAACTTGTAACTGTTCATTACAATAAACTTACTGTGGTTTATGCCAGTTCCATCCCCCTATTAAGTCCCTCTAATTGAACAGGAATCCATTAAACCTTGCGGGACGTTGGCGGACCAACTCTTGTGATCGATCGACCCCAGAGACTCTTCCTGCGGGACCGTCGAGCGGGATGGCAAGCTGCCCGTGCTACCGATCGGAGATATCGGCTTGTGAGCATGCTCCGGGCTTGCCCTCTCTCGGCCTTTGGCCATCTGTGGTCTTCTGTTCTTCGAGGGTCTCATCCGTAAGGACCCGCAGCCGGGCGCCGACGTTGAGGTGCCGCTTGGTGCGGAGGCGCTGGAGCCGTTGCCGGGTTTCGGGAGAGACGCGGATACGAAGCGGTACACGGCGCAACATAAAGACACACAACAACACATAGAGCAACAACCAGGTCACTACAAAGCTGCACGGGGGCACACGCATCCACCGTGAGCGCGAAAGGGCGCTCAATGGCCTTCCCGCCAGGGATCACTGTGGAGGGAGCGACCCCTCTGAGGGGAGGATAAATGGTGGGCTTTAGGGTGGGCCATTTATCTCTCCCCGGTGGCGCACCAGCGGCAAAAATGAGGGGGTCGCTCCCTCCACTTCCTCCACCTCCCGGTGCGGCGTTGCGGGCGAGGCGGGGACACGCCGGGCGCCGCCCTGCCACGGTTGTCGCAGCCGACGCGGGGAATCCGTGCTAACCCGTGTCCCATAAGGCTTTCCAGGTAAGGCCCCGACCACAGCAGCGAGGGCTCAGCCCTCTGAGACAGAAGCGTTTTGGTTGTTAAAAGCGTGCGCCACCCAATGAGCCATTTAAGTGGGCCACCCCTTTTGTGTAAATGGCCCACCTTTGAGACGCCACGTCCTTGACCCCGCGAGGCGGAAATGGTCGATCGCTCCGGCTCCGGCAGAGACTTTTTCGTGGCTGCGGGATTGCTTGTCGTCCGCCTTTTTCGGGCAAGATTACGGACTGCCGCATCCGCGCGGATCCATTTCGATGTGAATTCGTAGTTTCCATGCTTGAGTCGCGAGCCTCGTCATAATTTCTTCGTCGGTTCGCAAGAGAGCGAATTCAAAGCATCGAGAACTAAGTGACCAGCCTTTTCGATCTCGTCATCGGTAGTGAAACGGCCAAAGCTGAAGCGGATTGACGCATCACTCTGTGCCTCAGTGAGACCCAAGGCGCGAAGCACGTGGGATGGCTCGGGGATGCCGGACGCGCAAGCGGCACCGGTGGAAGCGGCGAGCTGCGGTTGCAACGCACCTAGAATATCCTGCGCGCGGAAGCCGTCAAACCCGATATTCGCATTGCCCGGATGACGGCGATCACCGACGGCGCCGTTGATGGTTACGAAAGCATGTCCACGTTTCAGGAGCCGGACAAACAGATCTCGCTGACAAGCTACCCGTTTGCGTTCCTCGATGGCTTCGGTGGCAGCGATGATCTCGGCGGCGGCTCCCATGCCAACGCAAAGCGGTACCGGTGTGGTGCCGGAACGCAGGCCTTCCTGCTGTCCACCGCCGTAGATCAAGGGCTCGAGTCGTTCTTGGAGATCACGGCGGATGTACAGTGTTCCGATGCCCTGCGGTCCGTACATCTTGTGTCCCGAGAGGCTGACTAGTTGTGCATGGACAGCCAAATCACTTACGTCAATGGCGCATGGAGCCTGCGCCGCATCGCAATGCAGCGGAACGTCGTGGGGCGCGAGAATCTCAGCGATCCGCGGAATGTCCTGAATCGCTCCGATTTCGTTGTTCACCGCCATTACGGAAACGGCTAGAACACTTCCAGTCAAGCGTCTTTCCAACACGTTCAGATCGACGAGACCTTCACAGTTCACTGGAATCGTCTCTACCGTGAATCCTTCACGCTCGGAAAGCGCTCTGGCGGCGGCCAGAACGCACTTGTGCTCGGTTGCGCTCACCAGGATTTGCCGCCGGTCGGTCGGTGCGCGCCGTGCCAAGCCGAGCAGGGCTAGGTTATTGGCTTCGGTGGCCCCGGATGTAAAAATGATTTCATCGACATCGGCGCCGATCATGGCTGCGATCGATGATGCCGCTTCGTAAACCGCCTTATTTGCCTGCCAGCCGATAATGTGATCGTTTGAATGAGGATTACCGAACGATTCGCCCCAAAAGGGAGCCATTGTTTTCACGACGCGAGGATCGACGGGCGTGGTCGCCTGATAGTCCGCGTAGATGGTGGGTGCACCGTGCATTCCGAGACTGGGCAAGAGCTTATGACTCATCATACGTTGACGATAATGCGGAGAGCTAGTAATGTCGATCTGTATGATACCTGCAGGGCGAGGAAAGAACGATGCGGGGGCGCCTCTACGAAAACAACTATCAGCCCAAGCTATCTGGCCATGAGACCTTTCCGTTGCGTTACGGATGGCTCAAGAAGGCATTCGACGCCGTCTCGGATACCGAAGATTCCCAATTTGGCAGGTCGGTTTTCTTGTGCGATGACGCGATCGCGCGGTTTGGCGTCGGCAAGAACATGGTCGCATCCATGCGTCATTGGGCAGTGTCGGCCGGGGTGATCGAAGACAAAGCGGGACGGGCCACAACCACTCAGTTGGGATCGTGGGTGTTCGGCAGCGGTGGGCTTGACCCATACATGGAAGACCCCGCCACCGCGTGGCTCGTTCATTGGCAACTCTGTAGCGACCCTCGCAAGACCACTTGGTTCTGGGCATTCAACCATTACCCGGCGGTTTCATTCGAACGCGACATACTGGTCAAGGGACTTGAGAAACTTGCGAAGGATCGCGGTTGGGCCCGGGTTTCCACGTCTACAATCAAGAGTGACGTTGCGTGTTTCGTGCGCACATACGTGTCTCAGCCATCCTCAGGAAAAGCAAGCTACGAAGATGCTTTGGAGTCGCCTTTGACCGAGCTTGGATTGATCCGGCCGGTCGGACGGCGGGATGGCTTTCGTTTCGTCAGGGGACGCAAACCCACGCTCGGCGCCGGGGTGTTTTGCTATGCGGTGGAGCACTTCTGGTCTCGCTATTCCACCGCACGAACTCTTTCCTTTGAAGCTCTTGCCCACGAACCTGGATCACCGGGTCGGGTGTTTTTGCTGGACGAAAATGCCTTGGCCAATCGTCTTTTCGAAATCGATGGGGCCAGCCTCGGAGCCTACCGATGGTCGGAAACCGCCGGGTTGAAACAGCTGATTCGCGAGCGTGACGTTAGTAACGAGGAAGCGCTCCGATTCATTGAAACGGACTACTCGCGAAACAGAAAGGATGTTGCGTAATGGCGCTTGCCGATCGGATTCACGTGTCTCGGCGCTATCAGCGCGCCATCCGCATCGATACCGATGTCGGGAACCCGGCTGCACTTGAAGGGTTTGTTTGTCCGGCATCTTCCGCCGAGGTTCTTGAGACCATGGCACGTTATGTGTCTGAAAGCGGCCAGGGTGCATTTACCTGGACGGGGCCTTATGGCAGCGGAAAGTCAAGTCTTGCCGTCGCCCTTAGCGCGGCTCTTAACGGGAGCAAGGCACGTCGGCACCATTCGGCATCGATTCTGGGTCGGCGCACATCGGCGCTGCTTGCGGAGGCACTGCCGCCCCGGACGCGGGGCTGGAGGATTCTTCCAGTGGCGGGCCGACGAGACTGTCCCGTGCAGGTGATTGGCAAGGCGATCGAAGCTGCGGGTTTGTTGTCCGACAGTAGGCCGAGGTCATGGACGGAGAAGCGTGTCCTCGACACGCTCGAAGAGATTGCGGCGCGCAATCCCCGGACCGGCGGAGGCCTAGCGGTGTTAGTCGACGAAATGGGTAAGTTTCTGGAAGCTGCGGTGCAGGACGGGTCCGATATCCATCTGTTTCAGCAGTTAGCCGAACTCGCCTCGCGCAGTGGTGGGCGGCTGCTTGTTGTCGGCATCCTTCATCAGGCGTTCGAGGAATACGCTCACCGCTTGTCGCGGCACATGCGCGACGAGTGGTCCAAAATTCAAGGCCGGTTCGTGGACCTCGCCGTCAATACCGTTGGGGACGAGCAGATCGATCTTCTCGGCCGGGCGATCGAGAGCGACCATCGGTCTAGCCCTCCAGGTTCGTTGGCTAAAGGTGTGGCTCGGCTCGCGCAAAAACAAACGTCCCCGCATCTCGCCGAGATGCTCGAAAATTGCTGGCCGCTGCACCCGGTCGTTGCATGTCTACTCGGCCCGCTGTCGCGACAGCGCTTCGGCCAGAACCAACGTAGCATTTTCGGTTTTCTCAATTCGGCCGAGCCGGGCGGGTTTCAGGATTTCTTGCGTAGCGCGAACGACTCTGATCTCTACGGCCCTGATCGGTTGTGGGATTATCTGCGCATCAACCTTGAACCTGCCATATTAGCTTCACCCGACGGTCACCGTTGGGCGTTGGCCATGGATGCTTTTGGACGGTGCGAGGCCATGGGGGGCGAGGATTTGCATCTGCGATTACTCAAGGTAATCGCGATGGTGGATCTCCTTAAGAATCGTTCTGGACTCGTGGCGAGTCCTGATCTGCTGATGCTCGCGCTGCCCTCGGACGGTCCCAAGGATCTCGTCGCTGCATTGGACGATCTGCAGAGTTGGTCGCTGATCGTCTTTCGGAAATTCGCAGGGGCCTATGCGGTCTTCGAAGGAAGCGACTTCGACATCGAACACGCGCTGGAGCAGGTATCGGTTGGCGTGAGAGAGACGGAGTTTAGCCTGATGGGCGCGACAGCTAGGCCACAGCCCTTAGTGGCGAAGCGCCACTATCATGAGACGGGGGCTTTTCGCTGGTTTGATGTCGGAATCGTTCCCTTGGCGGAGATCGAAAAACTCGCCTCTCGCTATACACCGCGCCATGGCGAGATTGGGATTTTCTTTCTAGTGATCCCGACAAAGGGCGAGACGGGAGAGGCGGCGGAGAAGGCTTGCCGAGTAGCCGCGTGCATGTCTAGCGAATGGGATATCGTTGTGGGTCTGTCGCAAAGCACAGGGAGCATTCCCGACGTGGCGGCGGAGTTGTCGGCATTGGAGCGTGTGCGCGACGAGACTGCCGACTTGCAAGGCGACAGAGTTGCACGAACCGAAGTCCTCGCTCGCATTGCGGCCGCGCAGGGGCAGTTGGAAAGCGAGTTGGCCCGCGCATTCGACAGCGCGTCGTGGTATCGCAAGCATGCCACGGCCAAGCCGCTGGTACACTCTGATCTTAACAGCCTTGCCTCCGACCTTTCCGACGCCCGGTTCGATAGTGCACCACGGCTGCACAATGAGCTTCTAGGTCGCATGAAGCCATCGAGTAACGCCGTTGCCGCTCAAAATATCCTCCTGCGACGGATGGTGCTCGACGAAGGGAAGGCTCGGCTTGGCATCAAGGGATTTCCCGCCGAAGGCGGCCTGTTCGCCTCTTTGCTGGAGGCTCCCGGGTTGTACCGCGAAACGGTGGACGGGTGGCGTTTCGTGGTCCCCGAGCCGAATGCACAAGATGCCCACAATCTGGGGCCAACATGGCGCGCAGCCGAAGATCTATTGAAGGCCAACGCACACAGGGCAGTGCCGGTGGCTGAAATCTACGATGTCTGGCGCCGGGCACCGCTTGGCATCAAGGACGGCTTGTTGCCAGTGCTGGCGGTTGCGTTCCTCCTGTCGGAGCGCAAGAAACTGGGTTTCTATCGGCAGGGCGTCTTCCAAGCCCGCCTGTCAGATTTGGATATCGACTATCTTGCCAAAGACCCCAAAGACGTCCAGTTGCGATGGATGGATCTCACCGAGGTTTCCCGACTGCTCTTATCCGAGTTGGCCGACGTGGTGCGCCACCTCGATGAGGAGAACGAGCTAAGCCACCTTGAGCCCCTCGACGTGGCCCGGGGACTCGTGGCGATCCATGACCGACTGCCTCCGTGGGTCAACCGTACGCAGCGCCTCTCGCGCAATGCCAAGCGCGTCCGGCAACTGTTCAAGCAGGCCAACGATCCGAACAGGTTAATCTTCGACGACATACCTAGGGTGCTGAACGACGCAACAGCCACAGGCGAACACGAATCGATGCAGCGAATTGCAAGCCAGGTTAGCAAGGGCTTGGGGGAATTGCGGCAGGCCTACCCGGCAATGCTCAACCGAATGCGGGAACTCCTGCTTGCGGAGTTGCAAGTGCCGAATGCCTCATCGTCTATGCTGGCAGAGCTGCGCGACCGGGCCGAGAACATTCGTGGGCTTGGCGGCGACCATCGCTTACAGGCTTTCATCGTTCGCCTCGCGCGGTTCGAGGGACAAGACGAGGACATGGAGAGCCTTGCAGGCATGGCCGTCAACAAGCCCCCTCGGAACTGGGTCGATCCGGATATCGATCGTGCGGCGGTCGAACTCGCTGAACTGGCCCAGCGCTTCATACACGCGGAGGCCTTCGCCCACGTCAAGGGTCGCCGGGACAAGAGGCACGCCATAGCGGTCGTTGTCGGCATCGAAGGACGTTCGACGCCGATCCATGACGAGTTCGCCATCGCCGATTTGGATCGATCAAAGGTGAGATCGCTGATCGAGCGCATGGACAACATGCTCCGAGAAAGCGGTGAATCGAGGCGCAACATTATTTTGGCTGCCCTAGCCGAATTGAGCGCCCGGCATTTGGAAGCCCCTGGTGAGGCGGAGCCGACGGCTACCTTGAAGAGGAGACGCGATATCTCGTGAAGTGTGGCAAAACGGAATGGCATGTACTAGGTCTATCGGGTGGCCGTGACAGCGCGGCGCTGGCCGTTCATATGCGCCAGAACCATCCTGAACTTGATATCGACTATTTCTTCACCGATACGGGCAAGGAACTGCCGGAAGTCTACGAGTTTTTGGTAAAGCTCGAAGGATTTTTGGGGAAGCCCATTTTGCGGCTAAACCCGGATCGGGACTTCGATTTCTGGCTCAAGCAGTACAACAACTTCCTGCCATCGCCGCAGACGCGCTGGTGTACGCGGCAGTTGAAGCTACGGCCTTTCGAGCAGTGGATCAGGCCGGCGCTCGAGAATGGGACAAGAGTATTTAGCTACGTCGCTATCCGCGCCGACGAGGAATACCGTGAAGGCTACACATCCAAGCATGAGGGCCTCACAGTCCAGCTGCCACTCAAGGCTGCCGGTATCGACAAGGCCGGCGTGATGGAGATTCTCGACGGGGCTGGGCTAGGCCTCCCCGAATACTACGTGTGGCGGACCCGTAGCGGTTGTACATTCTGCTTCTTTCAGCAGAAGATCGAGTGGGTGAGGCTAATGGAGCGACATCCGGACTTCTTCGAGGAAGCCAAGCGCTACGAAAAGAACGCTATTGATCATGGCTCGCCATTCACCTGGAGCCAAGGCGAGTCGCTCGACGATCTAGCTAAACCCAAGCGCGTGGCGGCGATCAAGAAAGAGCACCTGCGCCGGCTACAGCGAATGCGCGGCAAGCGTCAGATCAACCCGCTGCGCCCTGATGCTGAGCCGATTGATATTGACGACCTTTATGGAAAGGCTAAAGTGTGCCTCGCATGTCACAAGTAAGTTCCACCGACAAATAAGCACCGACTCCGGTACAGACTTTTCAAGGGTGTAACCATTATTGAGGAATTGCCATTCTTTCAGACGTACTTCCCGTGTCGTCCGGACTCCTAAACTGTACTTTACTGCCATCGCAACACTCTCTCCAACGCCACCCCTCGAACTGTTGAAAAATTCGTTAGAGATCGTCGATGATTACGTGGCCATTAAGAGGAGCACGGTGCGTAGAGACTGGTGATTGATAATGACCTATTCCGATGACGGGCCAAAAAGAGAGAACGAGATGATGCTCAAGGAGATCATCGATCTCGAAAGGAACTATTTCTTTGAAAAGAAGAACGTCAAGACGGAACGGCAAAGGAAACTACGCGAACTGATTGAACGCCATATCAACGCGAAAGGCGCTGAAGATGATTCTTGAAGAAATTCGCCTCACCAACTTTCGTTGCTTCTTTGGCGAGAATGTCATCAAGTTTTCCACCGACCCCGACAGCAACGTAACGCTTATTTACGCCGAGAATGGCGTAGGAAAAACAACATTACTGAATGCGCTTTTGTGGTGCTTTTACGGTAAAACGACGGAGCGGTTTGAGAAAAGGGAGGACATACTTAACTATGACGCAGAAAAGGAGGGGCGTACGATTGCTTCGGTTGAGGTTCTGTTTGAGCATAATGACAAGGATTACAGCGCAAAACGATACTTCGGTGCAGATCTGAACCGTACCTTTGTCATAAGTCGCATTGATCAAGGCAGCCGAATCAATATTTCACCCCCCGACGTATTTATCAATACTGTTATTGCGCAAAACATGGCTTCTCATTTTCTGTTCGATGGGGAACACGCGGAAGTTTTCCTGGGTGAGGGCAACCGTGACTCAATTAAGGACGCGGTGCGAGACATTCTTGGATGTTCCCTTATAGAAACAGCCATCACGGATCTCAGAGCTGTCATGGGACAGTTTCGAAGACAAATCCCTTCCACACCCGCAAAGACTCCGAACGCCGCCACCCTAAATTCCCGCGATGACGAACTGACAATCAAGATTGAAGAGTATGAGAAAGAGGTCAAACGCTCCGAAAAACAGCTTCAAACCACACAGATGCAGATAGACGACATCGCGGAGAAGCTCCGAAACTCAAGTGCCGCTAAGGAACTACAACTTAGCCGCGACCACGAAGAAGGGGGTTTGAAAAGAACCCAGGCGCGGCAAAGGGGGGCCGCAAACGAAGTTTACAAGTGGTTAGGAGAGAACGGCCGAGCCATCGTCTCCAAGAAAATTACTGAGGAGACATTCGACTTCCTCGACGATAAGAAGCATCGTGGCAGGATTCCCTCTCCGTACAACGAAGAATTTGTGAAGGATATATTGCAAGAAGAAACCTGCATCTGTGGGGCTCATCTAGAGCCTGGCAGCCCTGCCGCCCAAAGGGTTGCCCGTCTCTTGGACAAGGCGGCAAATCAAGTTGTCCGCGACCGGATTACAAAGGTCCGTGCGCGCATAAGCAACCTGAAATCTGAAAGGGCGAAAGCGGTGCACCGCCTTACCGGAGCAAAATCCAGATTGGCGGAAGCGAATCGGGATATCGGTCTCATCGAGTCACGGTTAGGCGAGATTAGTATGAAACTCAAGGGAGTAAACTTAGAAGATATTGCGTCGCGTGAAAAACGCCGCACAGAGCTCCTCAGCGAACTCCGAGTTATCAATCGCCGGATTGGGTTCCGAAGGAACGACATCCGCAATGCCGAAGCAGAAAAAAAGATAATTCACAATAAAATTAAAGAGCTTGCCCAACAAGATCAGCAGACTGCCATATATGCCAAACGCATCAAGCTCTGCGAGTCCATCAAGGACACTTTGGAATCGGATATGGCGGATGAAGAAAAGAGAGCCAGAAAAGCGCTACGCATATGGATCAGTGAGATCTTAGCGGATACGGCCCATAAAGTTCTGACCCTGAAAATGACAAATGACTACGTTATCAGCCTGGTCGACTCCGAAGAAATGGAACTTCCAAAATCGAGCGGCGAGAATCAACTCTTAGGGATCGCCTTTACTGCTGCCCTCGTAAAGTTTGCGAAAGTTCGGCAGAACGCTACTTGTTCCTGGCTATTACCCGGAACGATCGCACCTCTGGTCTTAGACTCGCCATTTGGTCAGCTAGATGAAGCGTATCGAACCACGATTGCGAAAAAAATACCGCAGATGGCTCGCCAGGTCGTTCTGTTGCTGTCTCGTTCACAGGGTTCGCAAAAGGTGCTAGAGGTACTCGAAGACCACGTTGGGGCAGAATTCCTGTTGGTGCGCCATAATAAGGAACCCATTGGCAATCGGCCGCAAGAGAGCCGGTACCTTAAGGGTAAAGAGTTCAAGACTGCCGTCTTCGACTCTACCTTTGATGGCACTGAAGTTGTGAAGGTCACTATTCAATGACTGACCGCGCACCCAACATAAACAGAAGTAAAATCCATGAAGAGATGGTTCAACGCCTTGCCGTGCATAAGATTCCGCCTGCTGGCCACAGTCTCTTCCCGACGATACGTGAGCTTCTGTGTTTCTCAGCACTGTTAGGATACTCGCAGGGCATTCGTATTCCTCTCGACAGCGGTGCCGGGAAGGAAGACGTCTCCTATCAACAGTTCGAGCGAGGCGACGCGGAGGACTTGATTTACCTCATTGCCCTTGCCGAAACCAAAGATCCTGAAATACTTAAGGATGGCCAAGAGAGCCGTTGCGCCGAGATTTTTGAGGAATACGCGAACGGCGGGTTACAAGTATTACGCGATGCGATGAATCAAAGTGGTGGCGAGTATCCCGAACGGGATATTCAGGAGTTACTCCTAGAGCTTGGATACCTAAACGTCCAAGACATTGAGCCTGATGTTTCGGGGATTTCATTCTAGATGTTGCGCGCATTGCAATACAAGGGTGTGTACAAATCTGACACCGATAACCTCCTGGAGGATTTCTATCTCCCGACGCTATCGGTAGCAAATCGCTATGATCGTGCCGTCGGCTTCTTCTCGGCATCGACGATTAGTTACGCGGCGCAGGCACTCTCAGCCTTCGTAAAGAACAGCGGGCAGATTCGCCTTATTTTAGGGGCGTTTCTGGATAAAGAAGATGTCGGGGCGATTTCGGAAGGATATCGCCGACGGGAGATTTCTCAAAAAATTGGCGCCGAGTTGCTTAGCGTTATTTCCAATGTGAGCGACGAGCTTTTTCAAAACCGCATTGATACGCTTGCATGGCTTGTTGCACATGGCCGCTTGGACGTGAAAATCGCTCTGCGTGAGCGCGGCATGTATCATGACAAAATTGGCGTTATAGGTGACGAGGCGGACGACAAGATTGTTTTCTCGGGCTCTGCCAATGAAAGCTCCTATGCACTGTTGCCAGCGTTTAATTACGAATCCATAAATGTCTTTCCGTGCTGGTGTCCAGAACTCAAAGCCTATACGGAACCACACATCGAGAGTTTCGAACGGCTTTGGAGCAACCATAGCCCAGCAACGGCCGTTGTAGACATACCCACCGCGATCAAGGAACGACTTGTTTCAGTTGCCCGCACTCTGAGCTATACGCCTGATCCCGAGATCGAGAGGGCAATAGCTGCGCGCGTGCGTGAGAAGGTGAGGTACACGACGAGCTCCACATCGTCGAGGCCACGAGAACCCAAGACCATGAACGGGCGGCCTTTCAAAATGCATGCACATCAGATTGAAGCGTTGGAAGCGTGGAAAGCAAGGGGTGATTTTCATGGAACTTTTGAACTTGCGACAGGTTCGGGAAAGACGATTACCGCCATTCATGCCGTCGTCAAGCTGTCCGAAAAGATTGATAGGCTCGCTTGCGTGATAGCAGTGCCTTACCAGAATTTAGCAGACCAATGGATCGATACCCTGTCAGGCTTCAACATTTATCCAATCCGATGTTACGTCTCACGTGGGCAGTGGCATGACAAGCTCCGCAACGTTGTCCATGAACTCGTTATGGGTAGTTGTAAATTTGTAGCAATTGTCGTTGTAAACAGAACACTGAAAACCCCCGAATTTCAGGAGTGCTTGAAACAACTGAAGGGGAATCGACTCCTATGGATTGGTGATGAATGTCACCATCACACATCTAAGGCATACGAAGGTTTCTTGCCCGAACAGGCAAGATACCGTATTGGCCTGTCGGCAACGCCAGAGCATTACCTCGACGAGGAGCGAAATGATCGATTGGCGGAATTCTACGGCGAGATCGTCTTTCGGTACACGTTGCGGCAGGCCATTGAGGACAAGATCCTAACCCCTTATACGTACTATCCCCATATTGTGACGCTTACAGCATCGGAAGCGGAGGAATTCATTGAACTATCGGAGAAGATCGGTCGTATCTTCGCCCGCCAGGAGAATATCAAGGCGGTCGGCCTCGACAAGCAACTCAAGGTGTTTTTGTTGCGGCGGGCGAGGCTTGTGGGCTCCGCAGTAAATAAGTTGCCCGTGCTGAAGAACGTCCTCGCAGGCGTTAGCGTAACCCCCCACACATTGTTCTATTGTGGCGACGGAACGGTTGAAACGGATGAAGAAGATAAGGGAAACGGCCATCAAAGTGCGGACATGGGCCAAAGACAAGTCGAAGCGACCAGTTCTCTTCTTCACCAGATGGGATGGGACGTTTCCCGCTTCACCTCACGTGAATCCCGCAGGGATCGCCAAGGCATTCTTGAAAATTTCAAGGTCGGCATAATTAAGGCGATGGTAGCCATTAGATGTCTGGATGAAGGCATCGACGTGCCAGCATGCAATATCGCCTATATCCTCGCCAGCTCACGTGACCCACGACAGTTTGTTCAGCGGCGCGGGAGAATTCTGAGACGCTCTCCTGGAAAGGAAATGGCGATAATTCATGACTTCATTGTCGTTTTGAAAGATGCTCAGGATGATGAGTCGGAATATGCAAAGCGCCTGATCAAATCGGAATTGGCGCGCGTAGCCGAGTTTTCTTCTCTTTCGCGGAACCGTGCCGAAGCCTATGAGACTCTTGCGCCGATACTACGGCAGTATGATCTGGAGCACATGGTTTAGTGTTTCATTTTGGAGTTATTCCTCCTTCCTTTTACCGGAAAACTCACTCTCGAAGTGGACCGTTTTTTAGGGGGAGGTCAACCGGCACTCTCCGTGAGACGGGGAGCGTTCGGCACGCCGGCGCGCCGTGCGAGGCGGGGACAGCGGGGCCGGTCCGCAACGCGTAATAAAGGGGAGCCAGCCTACCCAATGTCATACATTGGGGCTGGCGAGGGGCTCCGCCCCTTCGAACCCCGGCCGGGGGGACTCCCCCCTCCCCCCATCACCCCCGCCGCTCCCTTCTTCCGCTCCCGGGAACTTCGAGGCTGGCTCTCACCCTCGCTTGCCCCGGTCAACCGCTCCCTTGGGCCAGGTAGCCGGCCCAATCGTCCATGAGCCGGCGCTCGAACAGGTCCGAGCGCGCATAGGCCGCCTCGACCCGGTTCCGGTCCACATGCGCCAGAGCCGCCTCGATCACCTCCCGTGGATGGTCGGTCTCCTCGGCCGCCCAGTCCCGGAAGCTGGTCCGTCTTCAGCCATTCGGGAATACCGGTCAGGGACCTGTTCACCGCCGACGCGGGGATGAATCGGAGCGAGAAACAGGCTCACCCAATGACCCTGGAATGATCGACGATTTCCGCCTCTGGGGGTCAAGGCGGTGTCGTCAAACCCACGCGCCACCGAACGACACCCGGCGGCGTGTCTAGGTGGCGCGTACTTTCAACCATCGCAACGCTATTCTCTCAGAGGGCGGAGTCCTCGCCGTTGTGGTTCAGGATTTCCCCGAAACAGCGCACCAGACGCGGGACAGCACCGCTTTCCCGCGTCCGCTGCGGAATAGGAAGCGAGGCTGTGCCTCGCGTGTCCCCCCTTCGCCCGGCGTAACGACGCGCCGCACGAAAGGGGGTGCTGGTGGTGAGAGCGACCCCACCTTTTTCGGCGCTGATGCGCCATCGGGGAGTGTTCACCGGCGCGTCCAGCGGCGCGCGATAAACACTCCCCTTAAGGGGAGGTCGCTCTCACCACAGTGATCCCTGGCGGGAAGGCCGAATTGCTGAAGACCTAGATCCGGGTTGTCCTTTTCACCCTGACCTGCCCTGGGCCAGGTAACGCGCCCAGTCGTTCATCAGGACACGCCGCCGTTCGAACAGGTCGGAGCGGGCATAGGCCGCCTCGACCCTATTCTGGACCACATGCGCCAGGGCCGCCTCGATCACCTCCCGGGGATGATCGGTCTCCTCAGCCGCCCAGTCCCGGAAGCTGGATCTGAACCCGTGCGGCACCGCCGCAATCCCAAGCTCCCGCACCATCCACCGCAGCTGCTTGTCGTCAAGCGGCTTCCCGCCCCGGCGGGAGAACACCAAAGGACCGGATCCCTCACCCAGGGTCCGTGCCGCTTCGAGAATCTCCAGGGCGCGGCCACACAGCGGCACCCGGTGCTTCCGGTTCGCCTTCATCCGCCTGGCCGGGACGGTCCATACACCGGCGTCCCGATCGATCTCCGCCCACTCGGCCCACCGCACCTCGCTCCACCTGGTCGCCGTCAGGACCAGGAACTCAAAGGCCAGCTTGGCCACCTCCGGCGCCGTCGCTGCCTGCGCCGTCCGGATGGCCGCAGCCACCTCCCGATGCGGCAAGGCCCGCATGTGTTCGGTAACGTCATGTTGGGGACCCAGGACCGGTCCGATCCTGTCGCAGGGGTTGTCAGGGCGGTACTCCATGGCTACGGCCCATTCCAGGACCACACGCAGCCGCTGGCGCACCCGCCGGGCGCTGGAGGCCTTCCGGTGCCAGATGGGGGTGAGGATGTCTAGCAGATCGGCGCTGGTGACCTCGGAGACCGGCATCTTGCCGATGCGGGGGAAGGCGTACCGCCTCATGCTGGCCATCCACTCGCGGTGGTGACGCCGGCCGCGCCATCCGTCCCGCTTCTGTTCCAGTACACGCGAGGCAGCTTCAGCGAAGGTGGGGATGCCCTCGGTGCGGCGCTTCTCGGCAAGGGGGTCTCCGCCCTCACGGGCCAGCTTGCGGTTGCCCCGTGCTTTCTCCCTGGCCTCGGCCAAGGGGACCAGGGCGACGCTGCCGAGACCGAGCTCCCGGCGACGGCCGCGGACGACGAGTCGTTGAATCCAGCTCCGGGTTCCGCTGGGCTGGACGAAGAGGTACAATCCGTTTCCATCGGCGTGTCTTCCGGGCGGAGCGGAGCGCAGGAAGGCGGCCGAAAGGGCGTTGCTGGGGTGACGGCCGGTGGGCTTGGTTTTGGGTCGGACCGGTACGGGGTTGGTTACAGTATCCATCCCCCTATTATATGGGGGATGGCAGTGGATTGCAAGGGATGTTGGTAATAAGTCAAGCCACAGCAGAACCTAGATAAGATGCTGATAAATAATACAGTTATAGACTGAACTGGACGAAGATAAACATCACTGGATTTTATATGACTGCGTAGGCAGCGACAGCGGGCGACCGTGGCGTGGGGCGGTGTTTCATTGGAGAAACAGTGCCTTCCCGAACGGGTGCTTCCTATTCGCCGCATACGCGGCTAGGTTGGTGCAGAACCGGCACGACCCCGGGCTGCCGCCTCCGCTGGCAAGAGAACGTCGCCTTCGCTGCCATACGCAACTTCCCCAGGGGGGCTCTTAGCTTGCCCAGCAGGCGACACGAGGCCGCAGCTCTATAAGGATGGCCTGTAAGAGGCGTCGCGTCGGATACCCACCCCAACCGCAGCTTCGCAGCTCTCCCCTAACCAACGACACTGCCGGGGGACAGGATTGTTTGAATTATTGGCCCGGCGGATGCCAGTTCCGGTGGTTCGAGTGGAGCCGCGAAGCGGCGTCAGGATGTAGCCATGGGCATAGGCTTGGCTCGGGTCAGGCGCCAGCCCGGGACGAGCCATTGGGAAACGTCCTGTCGTCCTCTGAAATCGCGCCCGATTTAGCTCTTCACCCTCAAATAGGTCTCCAGCCATTCTGCCATTCGCTGAAAGGCCCGGGGCGGCAGGGTGTGCCCCTTGCCGTGGTTGTAGATCCCCAGGCGCGCCGGTGAGCCATACAGCCGGTAGACCTTCAAGGCGGCCTCGATGAAGGGCCAGCTGCGATCGCCGTCGGCCGCGTGGCGCCCCGATTCTCCAGCCAGCAGCAGGAAGGCCCGGGGCGCGGCCAGAGCCAGGAGCTGGTGGTGGTTCAGCTTGAAGTCGGGACTGCGGATAGCGGGACCCAGGAACCAGGGATCGTGCCAGTTGGTAAAACTGAAGTCCATGCCCGCTTCGCTGGCGACCGTCACCTGCACTCTCTCGTCGAAGGCGGCTAGGTAGAGCGATTCGATAGCCCCCAGGGAGTGGCCCGCCGCGCCGATGCGAGTGGCGTCCACCTGCGGCAGGCTCGCCAGCAGATCCACTCCGCGCATGGCGTCCCAAAGCATCTTGTGCATGCAGAGGGCCTCAGGGTGGCGTTGCTTGAATCGTGCCATGGCCTCCAGGAAGTTGCCGGCGTCCTGCCACAGGAAGCAACGCGGACAGAAGACCACCAGGCCACGGCGAGCCAGCTTCAAACCGATCTGCTGCTCCTCGGGGCCGTTGACTCCCGCCACCAGGTCGATGGTGAGGCTGCTGGTCTGGTGCAGCGCCACCACCCCCGCCCGCGGGTCCCGCTCCGAGGCCGCCGCCGGCGCCAGCAGGTAGCCTTCCACTCGAACCCCGGCCTCGGCGTTGTAGCGAACCAGCTTCCGCACCAGGGTCCCGTCGAGCTCTTCCTCCTCCAGGACCTCCATTTCGAGCGGAGGCCTGTCGGCCGGCATGGGGCCCAGAAACCGCATCCAGTCCCGCCGGATCCTGCGCCGTTCGGATTCCCACCGGGCTCGTGAGCGGATGGGTGTACCGCCCGGACCGACCAGCAGCGGGGGGAGCTCGGGAGCCTCCGGAGGCAGCCTGGAGGGCGGCCTCTGCACCTCATCCAGCCACTCCACCTCGCCGTTCCAGGCCCGGACGGGCTTTGCGGCCCACGCCAGTCCGGTCAGGACCGCCGGGGCGGCCGCAACAAACTTTCGCCGGGAAACCCCGTGGGCCGCCGATCCCGCCCGACTCGACATGTCAGAACCCTTCATGGTCGGATCTTCCCGTTGCAGCCTGGCAGCGCAGCACCCCCCACCGCATCAGCCTTCGCCATTCGGCTCGGCTTCTGCGACTCCCCCTCAAGGGGGGAGTGATTCCCGCGTCACAAACCGCAAACATACTTTACACATTCGACCGGGAACATGGTTTACATGCTACCCAGGAATCAGGCAAGTAGCCAGTTGCAGGCCTCAAGTATCACTCCCCCCTTGAGGGGGAGTCGGTGAGACCAGGGCTCCGCCCGCCGTCGAACCGGTGGGGGGGACGGAATCGGCGAGATCGCCACGTAGGAGATTCAGCCCGCCGTCGAGCCGGGGGGGCAAACTCCACCTCCCGTGAGTCACTGCCAGCGGCGGGTCAGCGGCCCGGTGGTGTTGCAGTTCGAGCGCTTTACGGGCGACTCCAGGTTCCGCTCAACCCCGTTTGCTACAATGGCGGATTCTGATGCACTTAGCCGGCGTCGCTCACCAGGAACTGATTGTGCCCGCCAACTGCCTCTTGTCTCTCCGCATTTACCTGCTTAGCCCAATCCTTGTCCTGAGCTGGGCCTGCGGTCAACCCGAAACAGCCCGCCAACCGGCCGATCCCGCTCCCGGCGCTCCTGCCGGGCTGGCTGATCGACTGACGGCGATGGGCGCGGAGGTTCAGGCCGACGCAGAGGGCCACATCACCCTGCTTAACCTCTACTGGACCGATCTGACCGACGACGACCTCACTCTCCTGGATGGCCTGCAGCGGCTTCGAACGCTGATTATGCCGGTCCGGGCCACCACCGAAGGGCTTCGCCACCTGAAGGGCCTGACCGCTCTGGCCGAGCTCTACCCGCCGAACGAAATCACCGACGAAGGCCTGGCCGGCCTGCGCCACCTGCCCAACCTCAAGGAGCTGTTTCTCTACGGATCGAAAATCACCGATGCCGGGCTGGTGCATTTCAAGCCGCTGCTGCAGCTCGAGTTCCTGGGCATCCAGCACACCCAAGTGACCGGCTCCGGGCTGATCCACCTGCAAGGCCTGCAGAATTTGGCCTGGCTCGACCTCTCCTACACCCGGATCGGCGACCCTGAACTGAAGCAACTGGAGACACTCTCCCAGCTTAAGGCCGTGGGCCTCTACGGCACCCGGGTCTCCCCGTCCGGAATCCGCAGAATCCAGGCGGCTTTGCCCAACTGCACGGTGCTCTACCGCTGACGCGGTCCCTTTCAGACAATTGAGTCGAGTCGCGGGGAGCAATCACAAGACCGATTCCACCTCTCCAACGCCAACCGTGATTCCGATTGAACTGGACGAAGGGTAATCGTTCGAGTAATATTATTGTTGCTTATCCTATTGACTAAATGTGATATGCAACAATATATTGCTCGTACCGATCTGCTTGCCGACACTGTCAGCGGACTATCCCAAGTGCCGGTGGTGGCTTTGCTGGGTGCCAGACAGGTAGGTAAGACCACTCTGGCCCGGCAGGCGGCGTCCGAGTGGCCGGGACCATCGACGGTCCTTGATCTCGAGGTTTCCGCTGTGCGGGAAGCACTGTCCGCCACTCCCGAGAGACTGCTTCGCCAAAGCGAGGGTCTGGTCGTTCTGGACGAAGTGCAGCGCATGCCGGAACTGTTAGAGATCCTGCGACCGATCTGTGACGACCGGAACCGAAAGGCGGTTTTTCTGCTGTTGGGCAGCGCTTCCTGGGACTTGATCCAGGGGATATCCGAGACTCTGGCGGGAAGAATCGTTTTCGTGGACGTCGGCGGCTTTTCCCTTGCTGAAGTGGGCCGGCAGAACCAGGACGGTCTCTGGATGCGCGGCGGCTTTCCGCGAGCCTGGCTGGCGCGGTCGGCGGCGGAATGGAGCCGTTGGATGCAGTCGTTTACCCGCACGTTTCTGGAGAGGGACATCCCGGGACTGGGCTCGAGAATATCTCCCGAAGCCCTGGGGCGCTTCTGGAGGATGCTGGCCCATTTTCACGGACAAGTCTGGAACGCGACCGAGTTGGGACGTTCGATGGACGTGAGTGCAACCGCGGTGAACCACTACCGGGATCTGCTGGCGGGTACATTCATGATCCGCGTGCTCCCTCCCTGGAGGGAGAGTCTGGGCAAGCGCATCGTCAAATCGCCCAAGGTCTACCTGCGCGACAGTGGGATCCTGCATTTCCTGCTCGGTCTGGAGGAACCCCAAGAACTGCCGCTGCATCCTCGCTACGGCGCCAGTTGGGAGGGATTCGCCCTGGAGCAGACGCTGCTGGCCCACGGCGAGCGCGAAGCCTACTTTTACGGTACCCGCCGCGGCGCCGAGCTGGACTTGATGCTGCTGCGGCGAGGCCGCCGCTGGGGATTCGAGTTTAAGTGCACCGATGCCCCGCGCACGACAAGATCCATGCACATCGTCATCGAAGACCTGGGGTTGGAGCACCTGTGGGTGGTCTACCCCGGCGACCGGGAATATCCTCTGACCGACACCATCACCGCCCTGCCCCTCAAGAACATCCCCGATTTGAAACTGCGCCAGTTGTCATGACCCGAGCGGGGAATTCCGGGCTGCAACCAGCGCAAGTCCGGACGTGCCGTCCCTTATTACCGGCATTGACCGCGGGAAGTGAGGGCGAAAGCCTTTGCGTGCTTCCCAATCCTCCCCCGCCTCAACTCCTCAGGAAATGCGACTCCCTCGGCGCCTGGTAGCGGATCCCCAGGTGGGGGGTCTCCAGCCTTTTTCCTCCCTGGCCCAGGGAATGGACTCCGGCTGTCACCAGGCCGGAGGTCAGGAGCGTCCTCTCCACCGGGTAGGGAGCTTTCCCGGTCAGGATCATCTCTTCCACCTTGTGCATCAGGGCCGCTATGAAGACCACGTTGGGGACGGGTGAAAGATAGAACAGCGTGGAGAGGGGCTCGGGCTGGCCCTTGAGCCGGACGGCAAAGGTGAAGTCGTCCACCAGGCCATTCATCAGCATCATGGTGGCTTTCAATCCATCGGTGTGTTGGTAACGGTAGACCACCGGCTTCTCGACCCATTGCCGCATCTGCTCCGGGGTGGGGTAGCGATGGTTCACGGTTTTCGCCTGGGTCAGGGTGAGGCTGCGGCACAGGCAGGCGGAGAAGAGTTGCGGGTCCCAGCCGCCGCGGTCGAACGAGCCCTTTCCCATGGCTTCCCAGACCGGTTCCCCGCGCATGGCGTGAAGCCAGTCCACTCCGGTCTCACCGCCCCGCCGGCGTTCCACCATGCACTGGATGGTCTCCAGGGCGTGGAAATCGTAGCTGTCCACCCCGCCGATGGCCACGCACATGACTTCCTCGATCTCGGCGCCGTAGGGCATTTCGAAGGAGGGTATCCTCCAGGTGACCGGCAGCGAGGACCCGGCCAGAAACGGGAACCCCATGGCATGGGCCGTATCCACCATCTCCTTGGACCACTCCCACTTCCAGGACAGGTGCTTGTCGTTGAACACGGGAACGCTTCGGCCGTCCTGCTTGAAGACCTCCACGATCTCCTTGAAGAATTCGTAGCGGGGATAGAGTGTCTGCCCCAGTTCGTTGCGCGGATATCTCCCGTGTTCCCCGATCAGAAGCACCCCGTCCACATCCAGCTTGTCCCCGCCGCGGCGCAAGCTTTCGGCGATGGTGGGGTAGATGGGGAAGCCGAACTCCTGGGAGCGGGCGCGGCTCAGGTCATTCTCCGGAAACTGGTCCACGTAGGTCGATACCAGCTCGAGGGGGGACCGATGCCAGCGCCCCTCCACGGGATATCCCACCAGGAAGCGCTCTCCCATGTGCCAGGCGTGGGACGGGTATCGCCACTCGGTGGTCACCATGGCCAGCCGCCTGGGCTTGGCGGCCTCTCCCCAGAGCAACGGGGGAACCGCCAAACTGCTCCCCAGGGCGCCGATAAAGGTGCGTCGGTCGATCATGAGCTCTCTCCTTCGAATCGCAGTCCAATCAGAGTGCCCCGAGCCTGATTTCTAGGGGCTGGTGAAGCTGAGCAGGGTGGCGGCTTCCATGGCTTCCCAGTCCACCTCCACACCCAGACCCGGGCCGCCGGGCGCCGCCACCATCCCGTCCGGCCCGGTACGGATCACATCCTTCATTCCATACTCGTAGGGTTCGTAGGGGACGGCCTGCTCGAAATAGGTGCACAGGTTGAACCCCAGCATGAGATGCAGATTGGCCGCCGAAACCAGAGTGTTCCCCCACGACATCACCTCGCATTTCATGCCGGCGGCTTCCACCAGAGCCATGGCCTTGCGGGCCTGCGTCAGGCCGCTGCAAACGGTGACGTCCGTCCGGGCCCGGCTCCAGGCCTCCTTGCGCAGGGCCTCCTGAAAGGCGGGCAAATCCTGAACCCAGTTTCCCGACGGCACGATGGGTATGTTCGCCCTGCGGGTCAGCCTGCAATAGCCTTCCAGGTCGTAGTCCATCAGCGGAGCCTCGAACCAGCTAAACTCCAGGGATTCCAACTCCCTGGCCACCCGCAGCGCGCTGTCCCAGTCGTAGTTGTTCTCCACGTCCAGCATCAGGGCCACCCGGTCGGGAGCGTGTTTGGCGCGGACGGCCCGGGCCAGTTCCAGGTCCCTGTCGGGAACGCACCAGCAGTGGAACTTGACGGCCCCAAACCCCTGCTCCAGCAGTTGGTCCACGAAGTCCAGGTAGGCGGCAACGTCCTCCAGCATGGGCGTGCTGGCATAGGAGGGAATCTGCCGGCGGGTCCCACCCAATAGCTGGTAGATAGGCACATTGGAGGTCTTGCCCAGCAGGTCCCAGAGCGCGATATCCACCACCGCCAGGGCTCCGGGGGCCAGGGGAAAGACGCGAGACCAAAGGCTTCGCCACAGGGCCTCCCGATCGAGGGGGTCCCGTCCGATGAGCGCCGGAACCAGGTGCCGGAGCGTCTCGGCCGTGTAGCGGTCGTGAGCGTAGGAGGTGTAGTTGGACACGCCCCCAAAGCCTTCGACGCCATCGTCGGTGAAAATGCGCACCACCGTGTTGGTCATGTACTGTTCCGGCAGGTCATGGGACCAGGTGAAGCGTTGCACCTGGGGACCCACCACCATGACCTCAACCCGGTCAATGCGCATGGGTCTGCCTTTTTCTCATCTTTCAGCCTCGGCTCATAGGGCGTCGCAAGAACACGACCCCGACATTCTACCGCTTCCATGGGTCTGCGCCCACGGCTATGTGGGGATGCGGCGTGCGCGGCTCGAATCCTCTCTCCGCGTTGATGCCGGGGCACCAGTCGTCGGAAGCCCCCAACACCGCAATCCCCACTTCGCCTATAATGGACAGCCACGGAACAAGCTGCTGCAGTCCATCCTGAACCCCGGCCAGGTCATCGAAAGCGCCTACACCAGCTACATGGTGGAGACCCGGGACGGGCGGCTGCTGGACGGACTCATCGTCAACGAAACCTCTAACAGCCTGACCCTGCGCCGCCCCGAGGCCGAGGATCCCACCCTGCTGAAGGCGGCCATCGCCGATGTGCGAGCTTCCAGCGTGTCCCTGATGCCCGACGGATTCGAAGATGGCATCGATCCCCAACAGATGGCCGACCTGATCGCCTACCTGCAGGGGGCCAACCTGCAATGACCGGCAGGGGTCGCCGGGAGGTCTGATGGGAGACGACAGAGTTCAACCGGGCTGGGCGGCCGTGAGCCTCCTGGTCCTCTGCTCGATTTTCCTTTGGCTGGCCGCCTGCGCGGCCCCGGAAGCGCCCGTCTACCCGGACAAGCGGGATCTGCTTCACTACCTGGACCGGCAGGGCAGGCCGCATCCCATCGAGAGCCGCACCCACTGGGACATCCGCCGAATCCACACCCTTCAGAACATGCAGAGTGTGATGGGTCCTCTTCCCCGGCTTCCCGACGATCCGCTGGATATCCAGGTCCTGGAAACCGAAAGGCTGCCGCAAGTCGAGCGGCGCAAGATCACCTTCGTCAGCCAGGTGGTGAAGAGGAAACCGGACCGGGTTCCGGCCTATCTGCTGATTCCCGATGGACTGCCGGAAGGGCAATCCGCTCCCGCCGTGCTCTGCCTCCACCAGACGACCTCCATCGGCAAGGCCGAGCCGGCGGGGCGGGGCGGCCAAACCGACCTGCACTACGCTCTGGAGCTGGCCCGGCGGGGCTACGTCACCCTGGCGCCCGACTACCCGGGGTTCGGGGACTACAAGATCGATCCCTATGCCATGGGCTACGCCAGCGCCACCATGAAGGGCATCCTCAACCACCGGCGGGCCATCGACCTGCTGCAATCGCTGCCGGAAGTCGACCCGGACAGGATCGGCGTCATCGGTCACTCCCTGGGCGGTCACAACGCCCTCTTCCTCTCGGCCTTCGAGCCGCGGGTGGCGGCGGTGGCCACCAGTTGCGGATTCAATGCCTTCGGGCACTACTACGGGGGAGACCTGAAGGGATGGAGCCATCGGGGGTACATGCCGCGCATCGCCCAGCTCTACGGGAGCGATGCCGCCCGCATGCCTTTCGACTTCACCGAGGTGCTGGGCATTCTGGCTCCGCGGCCCGTCTTCATCTCGGCCCCGCAGGGGGACCATAATTTCGCCGTTGCCGGCGTCAGGGCATGTGTCGAAAGCGCCCTGCCGGTCTATGAGCGCCTCTTCCACAGCCCCGACCGGCTGGTCGCCAGGCATCCCGAAGTCGGCCACGAGTTTCCGCCCGCCGTGCGCCAGGAGGCCTACGAATTCTTCGATCGGTGGTTGTCGGGGGAGTGAACTAGAATCAAGCCCATCTCCCCCGTGGAGGACTGCATGAACCGTAGAGACCTGTTGCGAACCGCGCCTTTTCTGCTTGCCGGGTCCCTGGGGACCCACTTGGGGGCTCGGGTCGGCCGCTCCGAGACCGAAGGCGTGTCCCGAATGCGGATCGCCATCTGCGCCTACTCCTTCAGGACGCCGCTGGGGTCGAAGGCCCTGACCTATGCCGACCTGGTCCACATGGCGGTGGAGCAGGAGATCGACGGACTGGACCTGACCGTCTACTGGTTTCCCAACATTGAAGATCGTTTCCTGCTGCCCCTGAAGCGGCTGGCCTATCGGAACGCGGTGGAGATCTACAGCATCTCGATTCGGACCAATCTGTGCCGCCCCATGCCGCTGGAGCAGGCCCGCGAGCTTCAGGAGATCCGCAAGTGGATTGAAGTGGCCCACAAGCTGGGCGCCGGGCATATCCGCATCTTCGGAGGGGACGCGCCCCCGGGCGCCAGCCTGGATCAGGCGGCCGACTGGGCCGCTTCAGTGCTGGGCCGGGCGGCGGAGGAGTCGGGCAAGCGGGGGGTGATCCTGGGTCTGGAGAACCATGGAGGCATCACCGCCAGAGCGGAGACGATGATCGGAATCCTGGAGAGGGTGGACTCTCCCTGGGCGGGCATCAACCTCGACACCGGCAACTTCCTGCAGGATCCCTACGGGCAGATCGAGGCCTGTGCCCCCTACGCTGTGAACGTGCAGGTGAAGACCCGGGTTGTGGCGCCCGGGGGCAAGCCGGTTCCGGCCGACTGGGGCAGGATCCTCCAGACTCTGGCCGCCGCCGGCTACAAGGGCTATCTGGCGCTGGAGTTCGAGGGCGAGGAGGACCCGGTCACGGCTGTCCCCCGGTATCTGCGAGAGCTCAAGGCCTTGGCGGCCCGCTACGGCGCGTGAGGACCGCTTGCATCCGCAGGCCCGCCGTCTTCGCCCCAAGCGTCCCCGGCCAGGTTCAGAGCTGCAGCGGTTGCTCCGACTGCAGGCAGAAGAACTTGCGCACCGTCTCCTCAATGGTCCAGACGGATCTGAGCCCCTCGTTGAAGTGCAGCATCTTTCCCGGCACAATCGGACAGCACTCCCCGTCCTCCGAGCGAATCTCCCCTTTTCCGGCCAGGACGTAGATGGTTTCGTTCCAGGTGTACTCCCATCGAAACTGGCCGGGTTGACATTGCCAGATACCGCTACAAGAGGTCTTGTCCTCGGTGATGAAGACCAGGGCTCCCAGGGCGTCGGGGCTGCCCCCCAGAATGTTGCTTGCCGGAAGCGGCCAGGGGTCCAGCTTCACGTCGTCCCAGGCAAAGGTGGATAGTGGTTCCATGGTTCAGCCTCCTTTTTCGGACCGGCTATTGCAGGTTGTCACCGCATGCCTGCCATTATGGCCAAAAAGGGGCTGAATGACACTATTCGCTTGGAGGGAAGTTTGAGGGCAGCCGAATGGACGGCTCGACAAAGACGTCACCCGGCTGCCATGCGTGAGGGATTGGAGGCGATCCCGAATTCGTTTCTTGGGCGGATCGCCCCAATTTCCGGACTGCGAACCGGCTACTCCACCCCGAAGTTCCAGCGCATCCCGATGTGGAAGCCGCGACCGGGGTCGGCCCGATAGTAGGTGGGATTGGGACCTTCGAGATTCGAATCGGTCGAGTCGAAGAGGTTGTCGACCAGTCCGAAGAGCTCGAGCCCGGCTCCCAGAGGCTTGGCGAAGTACCAGTCCCACATCTGGTAGGCATCGGCGACCAAGGTGGCACGACGGCCGACGATGGGCCACTTGCCCAGGTAGGTCCCGCGGAAGTTGGTGCGCAAGCCTCCCAGCCGGTCGGTCGACCACCACACCCGGAAGTTCCCGTGGTGCTTGTGACGATGGCTCAGAAAGGCACCGGTCTCCTTGTCCCTGGCCTCGAGGTAGGTGTAGCCGGTTGAGACCAGCAGATTGTTGGTCAGCCGCAACTCGATCTTGTTCTCCAGCCCGGTCGTGTACACGTTCTCGATGTTTCGGTAGAGATAGGTCAACCGGTTCAATCCCGGACCGAATGCCGAATCGATGTTGAACTCCGAGATCAACCCCTCGAGTTGCGCGGGTGTCCGCGGTCTTCCCAGCAACTGGGTGTCGATCAGGTTGGTGATTCCGTTCCGGAAGTAGGTGGAACTGAACTGCAACCGCTCGGTGATGTTGCTGTCGAACCCCACCTGGGTCGTTGAGGAGGATTCCGCTTGCAGGGAAGGATTGCCGATGATCTGGTAGAGACCCGAAGTGGTGAGAAAGCGGTAGTAGAGTTGACCCAGGTCCGGGGCGCGGAAGCCATGCCCGTAGGAGGCTCTCAGGCGGAATTTGTCCGAGGCCCGGAACATCATGCCGAATCTGGGAACCGCGTGGGTTCCGAAGGCCGAGTGATGGGTCACCCGGCCCCCGACCGTCAGGCTGAGCCGGGGATGCGCCTGGATGCGGTCCTGGAACCAAGCGTCCACCATGCGGACCGACTGTCCGGCGTTGTCGCCGAGCAGCCGGTTGTAACCGCGGTACTCGTTGCTGGTCACGTCGATGCCTCCCTGGAGCAGTTGCCGTCTGCCCAGGACGTGAGAGACGTTGGCGTCGAACCGGTAGAGGCGTTCGTTCAGGTTGGCCGTGTCGTCCATGGTCCCCGGAATACTGGCGAGATCCACCACCGAGTTCTCGTCGTACTTCCCGTAGTAACCGCGGGTCTGCAGCTGGGTGAACGGGGACAACGCCGCATTCAGCGTCAAGCCGTAGTTGATGGCGCTGTCGTTGGTGGTAGTGGTCTGACTTCCGGATCTCCCGGAGTACACGCTGATCTCGCGGTTGTCGAACGCGTTGCCGAGAAAGCTGAGGTCCACGGCATCGGTTATGTCCCGCGTGATCTTCGCCATGGTGTCGTACCTGCGAAACCCCGGTCCGGTCGTGTCGTAATTTTGGGGCGTCAGGTCGTAGGGATTGCGCTTGTGACGCTCGGCGGAGAAGAATCCCGACCAGTCTTCGTGCACAAAGCCGGCATCGGCGCGATGGTCGGCGGCGCCGCGGGACCCGATGGCACTGCTCAGGTTGGCATCGAATTTCTGACGGGGTTCCCGCGTGATCATGTTGATGACGCCGGCGATCGCGTCCGATCCGTAAAGAGCCGAGGAGGCGCCCTTGACGATTTCCACCCGGTCGAGACGGTTGGTCGACTGCCGATTCATGTTGAGGATGCCGCTCTTGACTCCTCGCGCCCCCACAATCGGAAACCCGTCGATCAGAATCAGGGACTGCCTGGAGTCCACGCCCTGAATCTGAGTCCCGGCCCGGGAGCCCGGTGACCTGTCGGTACGGGTCACGATTCCAGTTTCCTCGGACAGGACGTCGCTCACACGTTCGTACCCGGAATCCAGCAGTTGGCTTCGCGCAATAAGATCCACCTTGGTAACGGAATCCTCCCGCAATTCCTCTTCGCGAGAGCCGGTGACGATTATCGACTGCGTCAGGATCGCCGGAACCAGTTTCAGCACCAGGGGACCGATTGCCCCACTGGTGAGGTCGACCGTCTCGGACGCCGTCTGGAAGTCGTTTACCGCCGCGCTGACCCGGTAGCGGCCCGCCCGGACATCCAGCGAGAACTCACCCTGGGAGTCGACGTGCTGGGAAACCTCCAGTCCCGTCTCCAGGTTCTTCACGAAGACGGTGGCGTCCGGGAGGGGTGCGCCGGAAACGTCGAACACGCCCCCGTCCAACGCGACCCGATCCTGGGCATGTGCGTTCAGAGGGTTGATCGCCAGCAGTGCCAGCACAGCCAGTACCGATAGCAGGCTAAAATCAACTCGCTTCATGAAATGTCCTCCTTATTTGTGTTCGTTGCCTGTTCGGTGGCCACGATTCGGTGCTATCCATCGCTTGCTTCCTTCAGCAGTTCAATGTCGTGCCATTCAATCAGCAGGGTGCTGGATCGCCCCTTGCCCGTGCGGATCACGTGCCGGGAATGAGGGAGATAGTTGCTGCCGATCTCCTGGAAACGAGTGATGTAGGTCCACGCCTCGCGGATCGCGCCGGAGTCGTTATCGACCACGACTGCAAACACATGTCGTGGCAGATACCTTCCGGAAGCCGCCGTCCTGGTCTCCAGCACCGTCAGCACCCGTTGGAATTCCGGCATTGTTCGATCGACCTGGAGGATCTGACGGTCCTTGATGCGATAGGTGGATTGGTACTTGTCGTCCAGCAGGACTTTCCTCCCGAGCGAATGCGCATCCGGTTCGCCGTAGCGGGCCTCTGTAGTCACGGTGGTTGACGACGGGACGCGATGCATCAGCATGTTCCTGACGGCGGCCTCCACTACCGAGGGAGCCTTGCCACCGTTCAACGCGATCTCCAGGGTGCCCGGCACCCGAAACAGGCAGGTGCCGTGGTGAGCCTTGCCGTCCAGACGAACGGTCAGCTTGCTGCGAAAACCGTGAAAATCCTTGGTGAAGACCTCCCGGTTTTTCCGAGCCTGTTGCAACAGATTGCTTGCCGATACGGCATCGGACTGCCCGTTCTGCCCGGCTGCTGCCGGAGGCAGGGCTCCCGTGGCCGCGACGATGACGAATGAAGCCAGAGCCAATCCGGATGCCGAAGTGGCGTCCTTGCGGCCGCCGCGCTTCGACACTGTCCTCCACCGATGAATCGGATGTTTGAATCGGAACATTGTTTCCGTCCTCCCGTGTGCTCTTGACCTCTCCTGCCTGAAAGGGCCGATCACCACTGAAAAACAGGTTTGAGAGATGCGGCCACTGAAATGCGCAAACGACCAATTCCGTATGACGACTCCGGCGCCTTCGACCGGGGTCCCATGCTCAGTCCTGGACGGCAGGGCAAGTAGGGGACATTGACTTCCAGGTCGAACGCCGAGGAGAAGGTATCTCAAACTTTTCTAAATGTAAATGATAATGATTTTCATTTTAAATAAATAGTTTTGACCCTGGAATGGAGGGCGCATCGGTAGCGTCGGGATGGTGGATTATGGAATCGGGGCAGGGTGAGCCTGAGAGACCGAATCGACCGACCGGAATCGCAGGTTCCTCGGGTGGGTCTTGGGGTAACGGTGGGGGAATTGTCTGCGGGCGGGCCTACCCGGAAATCCTCACCGGGAGGCGTGAAAGTAGCGGTGCGGGGATCTTCAGGTGGCCTGGAGTTTTTCCCAGATCCATTCCCCCAGGACCCGGTGTCCCTGGGCGGTCAGGTGAAGTCCGTCCGGCCAGAGCAGACCCGGAGGGATCCGGCCGCCCTGGTAAAACGGAACCAGGCAATCCACGAAGTGCACCCGGGCGATGTCGGCTTCCCGGGAGGCGCGGAGGCTGAAGGAGCGGACGGCTGCATCTCTGGCCGGGAAGGGCGTGGGACCCAGCAGCACCACTTCCGATCCCATTCGCTTGAGCCGATGCATGATATCAGCCAGGTTGTCCGCATAGACATCCACGGAAACCGACCCAAAGACATCGTTCAGACCGAACATGACGAAGCTCAGGTCCGGAGGGGAGGCGCCGCGTTCACACCAGTGCAGGCGGACGGCGCCGTCGGCGGCCGTGGCCCCTCCAACGGCGTGGTTGTAGGTCTGGAAGCGGTCGTGTCCGGCCAACTGCTTCATCTTGTCCAGAAGGAGATCGGGATAGCCCTCCTGGCGGGAGACAAAGCCGCACCCCTGGGTGATGGAGTCCCCCAGAAAATCGATGCGCCGGGTGCGTCCCTGGCGAATGTCCTCCAGAATCCATTGCTGCCGTGAAGGGTTGCCGCCGCTCATGTCTCTTTCTTCTCCTGGGGGCCTTGGCGAAATTCGTCGTTTAGCGCCTATTCCATTGTCTAATACCCGACGGCGGCACTCGCCTTGTAGGGCTCCACTCCGCTCCGCAGCAGGCCGGACTTGCGGTCTATCAGAATGCCGTTGGGACGGGCAAAATAGGAGCTGAGAAAATGCTCTTCCCTCACCGAAACCTGGTGGCCGAAGGATCGCACCGTCTCAATCGCCTCGGCCGGCAGTCGGGCGTCCAGGTGAAGCGGACTGCCCTCGCAGTGAATCCTGGGGGCGCTGACAGCCGCCTGCATCCCCAGTCCGAAATCCACCACGTTGTGGATGACCTGCTGCACCGCCGTCAGCACCTTGCGTCCCCCCGGAGACCCCACCGCCAGATAGGGCCCGCTCCGGTCAAAAACCAGCGCCGGAGTGCCGGCGTGAAGCGCCCGCTTGCTCGGCGCCATCGAGTTGACCTTGCCCGGTTCGGGGTCGAACCACATCATGCCGTTGTTCAAGGTGATTCCGGTACCGGGAACCACCACGCCCGAACCGAACAACTGGCCCAGCGAGGCCGTCAGCGAGACCAGGTTTCGCTGCTTGTCCACCACGGTCAGATGGGTGGTGTGCTGCTCGGCCGCGTCGATTCCGCTGGGCGGACGCATGCCGGCCGGCCTGCCTCCCGGTTGGAAGGGCCAGGGGTCTCCCGCCGGCTGGCTGACCGGAGGGCCCCCAGGCTGGATATGGCCGCGCCGCCCGGCAGCGTATTCCGCCGAGTGCAGGCCCTCCAGGGGAATGGGATCGAAGTCGGGGTCCCCCAGATGGGTGAAGCGGTCGGCAAAGGCCATCCGTTGGGCCTCGGCCAGCAAGTGCAGGGTGGGAGCCGTGTTGTGGCCGGAAGCCGTCAGATCGTATCCCCCCAGGACATTGAACATCTGGGCCACGGTGGGGCCGCCGCTGTTGGTGGAAACCAGCGCGATTCGGCGGCCGCGGTAATCCACCCACAGGGGATCGCGAAGCCGCACCCGGTAGTCGGCCAGGTCCTCCGGCGTCAGCAGGCCGCCATGCTCGGCCAGGAAGTCTACTATGGCCCGCCCGGTCTCTCCCCGGTAGAAGCTGTCGGGGCCCTCCTCGGCAATCCGTTGCAGGGTGCGGGCCAGGTCTTTCTGAACCAGCCACTCCTCCTTGCCGATGTCGTCGGCGTTGGCCGTCTTCAGCGGGGTCCCGTCGGCATGAAAGAAGGCCGCCATGGTGTGCGGGAAGGGCCGTAGTCGCCTCAGCCCGGCCGCGCAGTTGGCGAAGACGTACCAGTCCACCGGGAACCCCTCCCCGGCCAGGCGAATGGCCGGCGCCATGACCTCGGCCAGGGACAGGGTGCCCAGGGTTTCCAGCAGCCTGACGTAGGTGGCCACCGCCCCCGGCACGGCGACCGAACGATAACCGGTTTCGGCGGCTTCATCCCGGGTGGCGCGCCAGCCGTAGATTCCTTCGCCCTTGAGTCCGGGATCCATCAGTTCGAACAGGTCCTCGCGGGCGGCTCGGGGCAAGACACCGGCGCCATCCAGCGTGAGCGTGCGACCGCTGGCGGCATCGTGAGCCACCACGCAGGCGACTCCGCCCACCCCGCTCATGAAGGGCTCCACCACCCCCACGGCGAAAGCAGCCGCCACGGCGGCATCGGCGGCGTTGCCGCCGCGCTGGAGGATCTCCACCCCGGCTTCGGCAGCCAGCGGGTGCATGGCGGTCACCAGGCCGTCGGCAACCGCCACCTCGCTCTTGTCGATGAGTAGGCGGCTGCGCTGGGTTGGCATGGGTTCTCTCCCTCGAAAGGCTGGCCCGGAAAAGCGGAATCTTAGAACAGAGGGTGGCCGGGCGGCAAGCGGCGGGACGTTGCGGCAGCGCGGCAGCGGCTGGCTCCATCCGCCGCGGAAAAAGTTTTTGCTTTGCCTCCAATCGGGATATGCCGAACAATAGGCCGGAAGAGCGGAGGCGCGCCCCGATCGGCGCCGGCGCGCCCGGGTCGGCCGCCATCGCGGGAGAGTGGAGACACCCGATGACCGATTCCCAGGGTCCCGCCCAGGAGGGTTGGCAGGGACGCTATTTCGAAGACTTCCAGGTCGGGGACATCTACCGCTACCCCCATGGCCGGACGGTCACCCAGCTGGACAACTCCCTCTTCAGCCATATCACGCTGAACACCAACCCCTTGCACTTCGACAGCCAGTACACCCGCAAGACCCGCTGGGGACGGATTCTGGTCAACAGCACCTTTACCCTGGCGCTGGTCACCGGCATGAGCACCACCGACGTCAGCCAGAACGCCATGGCCAATCTCGGCTGGGAGAAGGTTCGTCTGCCGAACCCCGTCTTTATCGGAGACACCATTTATTGCCAGTCGGAGGTCCTGGCCAAGAGGGTTTCCAGGTCCCACCCCGAGGCCGGAATCGTCACCGTCCGCTCCCTCGGCGTCAATCAGGACGGCAAGGTAGTGATCGATCTGACCCGGCAGGTCATGGTGTACCGGCGCGGCCACGCCCCCCAACCCGGGGAGTTTCCCCCGATCCAGTGACCCAGCGAGCACTCGGCATGCAGTTGATGCGTTCATGGCTGTTCGTTCCCGGCAACCGGCCCCGGATGATCCAAAAGGCGCCCATTTTGGGGGCCGACGTGATCGTCTACGACCTGGAGGACGCTCTTCCCTCGGCCGAGAAGGCCTCGGGACGGCGCCTGGTGGCCGAGGCGCTCGAAGCCCCTTCGGGGGGCTCGCTGCGTTACGTGCGGGTTGAGGCCGATCCCGGGCGCGGTCTGGAGGATGCCCGGGCCGTGGTCCGGTCCGGCCTGGACGGGTTGGTGCTGCCCAAGGTGTCCGAGGTCTCCGTTCTGCACCAGACGGATGCCGCACTCGGAGCCCTGGAGGCCAAGGCGGGAATGGAGCCGGGAAGCGTGCGCATCCTGGCCATGATCGAGAGCGCGCGCGGATTGCTGGCGGCCCCCGCCATTGCGGCTGCCTCCCCCAGAATGGTGGGCCTGTTCTTCGGGGCGGAGGATTTTACCCTGGACCTGGGAGTTTTTGCATCGGATGAAGAGGGCCCCGACGAGATGCTCTACGCCCGTTCGTCGGTGGCCGTGGCCGCGGCCAGTTGCGGATTGGTTGCCGTGGACCGCATCGTGCCCGAGTTTCAGACGCTGGACCCCCTGGCCGCCGATTCCAAGCGAGCCTGTCAGCTGGGCTTCGGCGGCAAGGGGGTCATCCACCCCCGGCAGATCGCCTGCGTCCACCAGGCCTTCACCCCTTCCGAGAAGCAGGTCGAAAAGGCCCGGCAGGTGATCCGGGACTTCGAGCAGGCTCACCGGGAAGGCGCGGGCACGGTTCAGGTGGATGGCAAGATGGTCGATTGGCCCATCGTGGAAAAAGCCAGGCGTCTGATCCAAGTGGCCGAGGCCTCGAAGTCGGAAGAGAATGAATTGTAGATTTTAGATTGCTGATGGTTGATTGGGTGGTTGGGCACGCTGATGGTGACCCAATCAAGAATCCACAATCCGAAAACCACAACACTCATCTCATCTGTCAACGTTCTTTCGATTCAGACATCCACCTTCATGGAATCACCCCCACCCCTGCAGGGCATCCGCATCCTGGCCGTCGAGCAGTTCGGCGCCGGTCCCTGGTCCAGCATGCTGCTGGCCGACCTTGGGGCCGAGGTGATCAAGATCGAAAACCCCCTCAGTCGTGGTGACATCGCCCGCCACGTGGCCTCCGAGATCGAAGGCGACGACAGCGTCTACTTCCAGAGCTTCAACCGGAACAAGAAGAGCATCACCCTCAACCTGAACCACCCCGAGGCGGCCGACGTACTCCATCCGCTGGTCGGCCGTTCCGATTGCGTCTTCAACAACCTGCGCGGCGACCTGCCCGCCCGCATGGGCCTGGACTACTCCAGCCTCGGCCGGGTCAAGCGCTCGATCGTCTGCGCCTCCCTCTCGGCCTTCGGCCGCAGCGGCAGTCGGGCCGCCGAACCCGGTTACGACTACCTGATGCAGGGCTACGCCGGCTGGATGAGCCTGACCGGCGACCCTCAGGGTCCGCCGCAAAAGGCGGGGCTGTCGCTGGTGGATCTGGGCGCGGGCGCCCTGGTGGCTCTGGGCCTGGTGAGCGCCGTCATGCGAGCCCGCGGCACGGGAGTCGGCTGCGACGTGGACGTCAGCCTGTTCGATACCGCCCTTTCCCAACTGGGCTATGTCGGGGCCTGGCACCTGACCAACGGCTACCAGCCTGAGCGCACTCCCGATTCCTCCCATCCGACCCAGGTGCCCAGCCAGTTGCTTCCCACCCGGGACGGCTGGCTGGTGGTCATGTGCGCCAAGGAGAAGTTCTACCGCAACCTGGTCCGGATCCTGGGAGCCCGGGAGCTGGCCGAAGATCCCCGCTTCAACACCTTTGCAAAGAGGCTGAAGCACCGCGAGGAACTGGGGCCCCTGCTGAAAGAGCGGACCCGGACCCGCACCACGGCCGAGTGGCTGAGTTTGCTGAAAGGTCAGGTGCCCTGCGCGCCGGTCAATTCGGTGGAGGAAGCCCTTCAGGACCCGCAGGTACAGGAGGGCGGCATGATCGTCGAGACCGACCATCCGGACCTGGGCGTGGTGCGCCAGGTCGCCGGCGCCATCAAGGTCAGCGACCACGCCCCGACGCACCGCCGCGGTCCCGGACTGGGAGAGCACACCGGCCAAGTCCTCGAGGAGTATCTTGAGATGACGCCGGACCGGATCCGCCTGCTGCGCCGGAAGGGCGTGATCTGACGGCAACGGGCCCAGACTCTGACGCCGAGGGCGCCGGACCCACCGGAGGGATCGAAATTGCGATTGCCCATGCTTGACACTCCCTTTTTCAGGAAATACCTGCTGCCGGGATTCGTCTTTCAGTCCATTGTCATCGGGGGCGGCTACGGCACCGGCCGGGAGCTGGTCGAGTACTTCCTGCAGTTCGGCCCCTTGGGCGGGCTGCTGGGAATGGTTCTGTCGACCGCCATCTGGTCGGCCGTCTGCCTGGCGACCTTCGAGCTGGCGCGGCGGACCGGTTCCTACGACTACCGTGCCTTCACCCGGCAACTGCTCCACCGCTGGTGGTTCCTCTACGAAATCTGCTACCTGGTCATGATGCTGCTGGGCCTGGCGGTCATCGCCGCCGCCAGCGGCAGCATCGTCGAGGCCGTCTTTTCCCTCCCTTACTATGCCGGGGTCATCGGCATCATGGCCTGCGTGGGGTTCCTGGTCTTCAAGGGAACCGCGGTGATCGAGAAATCCTTCGCCGTGTGGTCGTTCGTCCTCTACGCCATCTACCTGGTCTTCCTGGCGTGGAGCCTCTCCCAGTTCTTTGGCGGCAATCCCTGGCCCTCGCTGGAGATCAAGCCGGGATGGGCCCTGTCCGGCGTCAAGTATGCCGGGTACAACATGGTCACCATTCCGGCCCTTCTGTTCTGCATCCGTCACATGGAGAGACGCCGGGAGGCCTTCGGGGCCGGCATCCTGGTGGGGCCCATCGGCATGATCCCGGCCATTTTCTTTTTTCTGGCCATGGTCACCCAGTATCCGGCGGTGGTGGATCAGACCGTTCCCGCCAATTTTCTCCTGGGGGCCCTGGGATCGACCGCGTTCCAGGTTATCTTTCAGGTGGTTCTGCTGGGAACGCTGATCGAGTCCGGAACCGGGATGATTCACGCCTTCAACGAGAGGGTGGCCGGTGTACTGGCCGAGCGCAGGGCGGTCATGCCGGCCTATCTTCGCCCGGCGGTGGCGCTGTTGCTGCTGGTGGCGGCCGCCTCGCTCGCCCCCCTGGGATTGGAGAACCTGGTGGCCCAGGGCTACGGCACGGCCACCTGGGGAGTGATTTTCTGTTACGTCCTGCCGGTGCTGACAATCGGGGTGTGGAAGATCTGGCCGCGGCGGAATGGGGGTTGAGGCGTTATGCCTCGCCGAGGGAAGGAAGGGTGGGTGCTCAATCCACGAAGAGGAAAAGAGATATCCACGAAGGTCCACGAAGAACGACGGAGGGCCACCAAGAATTTAGTTCCGGGTGGGGTGTCGACAGCGGGCATTCAAATGGAGCCGCGAGCCGGTGGCAGCAGGCATCCGCTCGGTGCTGGAGTTTCCCTGCCTGTTACACCCATACCTATTCCGAAGACGCCCATGCTCGTACGATACAATCCGAAAACTACTGACTTGTAAATTGGTTTGTGATTTCTTGGTGCAAACTGTCCGGGGCAGAACGTAGGGCGAAACCCGGCTGCATCCCGTATATAAGGAGAATGAGATGGGATTGAATCGCAAGGGAGCGATGGTTCTCGCCGTTATGGCATTGGTCATTCTGGCGAGCGGGGCTGCCGAGGCCAAGACAACTGCCGGCCAGGTCAAGGACGATGCAACTCTCGAGGCCTTTGTCTTGGGGGCGAAGGCGGAAATCGAGGCGATCACGGACGTCAACGAAGGAGCAAGGCTCAGGGAGAGGTTGAGAACGGAGGGCGACTGGAAGTCCGGATCGATGTTCCTCATCATCTTCCTCCCGACCGGGG